>JAFVHC010000007.1 GCA_017474705.1 Bacillota bacterium | reverse complement strand
GCTGTGATCCTTTCCTGTCGGTCTTTTCTTCATGATACCATAAATGTCCGCTGCAATAAAGCCTGCGGCTCAAACATTTTCAAAATCACCGATCGATCCCAGGCATTTCCCTATGTTGTGGTGTTTTCCGGAGTAAACGACCGGATCCAGCCGGGTCAGATCCACGTCGAAGATATCCTTGCATTCCAGCCTTTCCTCCATCTGGATGTTCCGGATGCGGCAGAAGAAGGTGGTGGAATCGCCTGTTGTGACGGTGTCCGCGACTTCACATTCGTAGACCCAGCGGCTGGCGTCCAGAACGGGAACGTCCAGGACCGCACCTCGGACGACTTCATAAGGGATCCCGTCCTTTCTGCCGTCCTCCGCGCTGTGCAGGCCAAAATAGTCCATCAGAGGCAGCATGTCCGTGCTGACGAGATTCGCACTGAAGATGCCGGATCTGAAGACGTTCTTCTTTGTCCGCTTCGTGCCGGACATGCTGATCACCAACAGGTACCCATCCCCCTGCTCATGGGTCACACTGAGCCATGTGATCGGAGCGAAGTTCGGAGTGCCGTCTTCATTATTGGTACCAATGATGAACGCCGGCTGGACAACATGGAATATACCGGTGCTACGGACTTTCGTTTACAACGCTTCATTGATTTCGCCTCACTTTTAGATCATGATCTGCCCTTATTATACGGGTCCTGAGCTTAAACATCAAGGACCCTTTCCGGGTCGAAAAGGATATATAAAATTTATCTAAAAAATTCCGCAACGGCTGCAACATTCCGACCGCGCCAGTTGTTTATAGGGTGAAAGGGCAAGAGAGAAGCCCACAAACAAAATATAAAAAAGGAGAACCTACCATGAAGAATATCATCAAGAAGATCATCGCCGCCGTACTGCTCATCGCCCTCATCGCCTGCATGACTGCCTGCGCCGGCAAAGTCAAAGCTACTGAAAATAAAGAAACCGCTGAAGAAGAGACCGACAAGATCATCGGCGGGTGGGACGCCCCCGATTCCATGGAGATCACCGATGCGATCCGTGAAAAGGTCCGGATGGCCACCGCCGACATGCTGGGTGTCGATTATGAACCCATCGCCGTCATCGGACGTCAGATCGTAAGCGGCACCAACTTCCGCATCCTTTGCAAGATCACCCCGGTCACGCCGGACGCATCCGCCACCTACGCCATCGTCACCATTTATGAAGATCTGAACGGAAACGTCTCCGTTATCGAAGTCCAGAACTGCGACGCAGAGATCGTGACCGGCAGCCCCATGGGCGGCTGGCAGGATCAGGTCCCGGCCAAGACAGAAGCTTCCGAAAAGGCTCTGGAGAACGCGCTTGAAAAGCTGGTCGGCGCGGAATACAAAGAAGTCTGCTGCCTGCGCACCCAGATCGTGAACGGCACCAACTACTGCCTGCTCTGCGAGATCACCCCGGTCGTACCGAACGCCGAAAGCCACTTCGCCATCGTCTTCGTCTACGAAGATCTGGATGGAAACGCGCAGATCACCGATGTGTTCGACTTCCTGGCCGCCTGAAAGCCGCGTCGGGAATTAGAGATAGAGAAAGGTCGAATGAAAAAACCCTGCTGAGGCAGGGTTTTTTTCTGCAAGGGGTATCCATTACGGGCATTTTACTGTATAATTGAAAACAGAACAGTCAAGCAGTCCGAAACACCTCTTAAGAGGCAACCGCGGCAGGATGTACCGCGATGGAAAGGGACGTCAAAATGGCAAAAAACATGAAAGTAAATTCGAAGAACGACCTGACTGAAGGTCCGATCTTCGGTAAATTGATCGGCTTCGCGATCCCGGTGATCCTGGGCAACCTGTGTTTCCAGCTCTACAACGTGGTCGACTCCATCGTTGTTGGCAACTACGTGGGCACAGACGCGCTGGCCGCCGTCGGCGCCGTATTCCCGATCATGATGCTTTTCAACGCCTTGTTCATGGGCGTATCCATGGGTGCGCAGATCGTCATCAGTCAGACCTTCGGCGCAAAAGATGAGGAGGGTCTTCGGACCGTAACGAACACGTCCATTGCTCTGGCTATCATCATCGGCGCAGCGATCACGGCCATCGGAACGCCGCTTGCCAAGCCAATGTTGAGGCTCATCAAGACACCCGCGAACATCATCAATAATTCATCCACCTACCTGATGATCATTTTCGCCGGTACGCTGGGCAATGTTTTCTACAACCTGGGTTCCGGCGCGCTGCGCGGCCTGGGTGACAGCCGCTGGCCCCTGGTCGCGATGCTGGTCAGTTCCGTGACCAACATCATTTTGGACCAGGTCTTCGTCATCTACTTCGATATGGGTGTGGCCGGTGTTGCCTGGGCGACCACCATCGCGCACTTCCTCAGCGGTATGATCCCGCTGTGGAGGATCCAGAGCGGCGCGTATCCTGTCCGCCTCTATATGAAAGATATCCTGCATCCGGACGGCATCGCGTCCCGACGCATCTTCCAGCTGGGTCTGCCGAGCTCCATCCAGAACGCGGCCATGTCCCTGGGCAGCGTCGTGATCCAGAGTTTCGCCAACTCCTTTGGTTCGAACTTCATCGCTGCCAATACCATCAACATGAAAGCCGATGGATTCGCCATCATGCCGATGATGGGTCTTGGTATGTCTTCCACCTCTTTCGTGGGTCAGAACATCGGTGCAGGCAAGATCGACCGGGCGAAAAAAGGCGTGCATGCCGGACAGCTCTCCGCCATCGTCGTCGCTGTCGTCGTAGGAGCAGCATTGTTCGCCTTCGGAAAATACATCATGCAGGCCTTCGGCGCGGACGGGCAGGTGCTGATGATGGGCGTCTCCGGTATCCGCTTCCTGGCCTTCTGCTACGTCTTCGTCGGGCTGGATCAGGTCACCGGCGGTGCCATGCGCGGTGCCGGCGCGGCTATTGCTCCGGCGATCACTTCCATCTCCGCCAACCTCATCCGTATCCCGCTGGCTTACTTCCTTGGTGCAGGACCGCTGCGTACTGAGATCCGTCAGATCCTGGCTGCCAAGACCGCGGAACTGTCCACTAAAGCCACCGAGTTCTTCGCGACCGGCGCCTACTCGACTATGGAAGAAGCTGAGCAGTCCGCGGCCGCTGTGCTCGCCGCCCCCAACCACTTCATGAACATGTTCTACGCCATGGGCATCTCCATGTTCGTTGGCGCCTTGCTCATCTACCTGTACTTCAAATTCGGCAAGTGGCAGGAAAAGAGCATCATCAAGACCTATGATGATTGATCAGAACTTAAAAACTCTATATGAGCGCCCTCCTTACCGCATGATCGGTATGGAGGGCCTTTTTGCATACCAAATGTTTGTCCAAAGACAATACGTCATGCCCCAAGCCGCTCATTACGTGCCAGATTCGACTCTGTTCAGAACGGAACGTAATGAATCAGGCTCATTACGTTCCAGATTCAACTCTGTTCAGAACAGAACGTAAATGAACCAGGCAAATTACGTTCTTCGTTTGATTCGCTCAAAACCGGAACGTAATGAATCAGGCTCATTACGTGCCAGATTTGACTCTGTTCATAACGGAACGTAAATCGACCAAATACACTACGTTCCAAATTCAACTCTGTTCAAAACAGAACGTAAACGGTTCGTTCTGTCTGCTCTCTAAGTGGATCGAAAAAGATAAACCCGCCGAAACTCCAGATTTTTATCAGAGTTTCGACGGGTTTTATCACTCTTCTGTCCCTGAAGATATTGTTACGCACCGAATTTGAAAATGATGCCTACGATGGCCGAGGCGGCCAGGAAGACCACCGGGTGCAGCTTGCTGATCTTAGCGAGCACCTTGTTTCCCTTCAGGCGTTTGAATGTACCCAGATTCATCAGCAGCCATAGGACCACCGCCAGGATCAACGCCGGATATCGGATGCCGGAAACGGCCGTTTTCAGGCTTTCCAAAGCGCCGGTGTTGAACAGGGCGATCTGCGCGACACCAAGGCAGGCGGCTGCGATCAGTCCTGTGGAGGCGGGACGCAGGCCGTAAAACGCTGCTTTGACATATTTGTTGTCCTGGAAGGCTTTCAGGATCTTCGCCACGATGATGATCACGATGATCGACGGGAAGATCAGGCCAAGCGTGGCCACCACAGCACCAAGGACTCCGCCTACGGTAAAGCCGGTATAGGTGGACATGTTGACGCCGATGGGGCCGGGTGTACATTCTGACACCGCGATCATATCCGCCAGCTGGTCTGACGTGTACCAGGCGGTGCGCAAAGAGATATCCTGTAAAAACGGGAGCGTAGCGAGTCCGCCGCCTATGGCGAACAGACCGGCCTTCGCGAATTCAAAAAACAGACGCAGGTAGATCATGCTTCCGCCCCTCCCTTCTTCAGCAGCACTTGGGCCGCGATGCCCACGACCGCAGCGATCAATACGAAGATGATGGGAGAAATATCCAACAGCAGCGAGCCGACCAGGACCACCAGGAAGATCCCCAAAGTCACCGCGTCTTTGATCGATGATTTCCCAAGTTTCACTACAGCGTTCAGGATCAGAACAAAGACGCATACGCGGATGCCCGCGAAGGCATTCTTTACGACGGCAAGATCCGCGAAATTCGAGATGAATGCGGCGATGATGGTGATGATGACCAGCGACGGAAAGACCACGCCAAGCGTCGCGACGATGCCGCCTATGACGCCCCGTGTCTTATTCCCGATGAAGGTGGCCGTATTCACCGCGATGATACCGGGCGTGCACTGTCCGATCGCGTAATAATCCATCAATTCCTCATTCGTAGCCCAGCCCCGCTTCTCCACCACTTCTTTCTGGAGCATGGGCAGCATGGCATAGCCGCCGCCGAACGTGAGGCCGCCGATCCGGGCGAACGTGAAAAATAAGTCCAGTAATTCTTTCATACGGATTCTCCTTAAAAACATGCTTTTGAAGCTGCATATGCGTATTATACAAGGAATCTCCGGGCATAGCAAGCTTTCCGCGTTGACGCACATGAGGAATGCCCGTATAATGGACTACAAGAAGAACATACAAGGAGGTTTCGTATGTACTATAAGGAAATTGCGGGCGTGAAAGTCTCCGCCCTGGGTATGGGCAACATGCGGCTCCCCGTCATCGATGGTCAGGAAAGCCAGATCCGGCAGGATAAGGCAGAAGAGATCATCGATTATGCCATGAGCCATGGGATCAACTATTACGACACAGCCTACCGCTATCACGGTGGTCAGTCCGAACGTTTCATCGGACAGGCGCTGAAGAAATATCCTCGAGACAGCTTCTTGCTGGCCAGTAAGTTTCCAGGACATATGATGGTCAAGAAAGAAAATGGCGTCGTCGGCTTCACCAGCGGCCTGGCCGGATGGCCGGACAACACTGTCGCCGGCGTCTTCGCGGAACAGCTGGAGAAATGCCAGGTGGACTACTTCGACTTTTACCTGCTGCACAACGTCAGCGAGAAGTCCCTCGTCATCTATGATGATCCGGAGCTTCAGGTGATCGAATTCATGAAGCAGAAAAAGGCGGAGGGCAGGATCCGGCATCTGGGCTTCAGTTCCCACGCCTCTTCTCCCGCCACGATCGACGATTTCCTGACCCGGTACGAAGGCGTATTCGATTTCGTACAGATCCAGCTGAACTATCTGGACTGGAAACTGCAGGACGCCAAAGGTAAATATGACGTCATCACGAAGCATGGTCTGAAGGTCGTGGTCATGGAAGGTGTGCGCGGCGGAAGATTGGCTAAGCTTCCGGACGAGCAGATGGCCAAGCTCCAGGCTGTACATCCCGAAGATTCTGCCGCCCGCTGGGCGCTGCGCTGGCTGCAAGGCCTGCCGGAGGTCTCCGTGGTCCTGTCCGGCATGACCACGCTGGAACAGATCCAGGAAAACGTGGAGACCTTTGCCGCCCCGGCCCCTCTGGATCAGGCGGAAAAGGATCTGCTCACTGAGGTAGCGGATTCCATGCTCAACTGGGTGCCCTGCACCGCCTGCCGCTACTGCACCGAAGGATGTCCCATGGAACTGGAGATCCCAAAGATCATCGCAGCTTACAACGGCGTCAAGAATGGAGACCACATGGCTCGTTACGATCTGGATGCGGCGGACCCCAGCATGGACCCCAGACGATGCATCGGCTGCGGTGCCTGCGCAGGTATCTGCCCGCAGAACATCGACATCCCCGGCATCATGGTGGATTTCCCGGAGCTTCTGAAAGCACCGCGTTGAAAAAAGAAGGATCAAAAAAGGAGTGTGAAGATCTCACACTCCTTTTTTATGTCTTTTGCTTACTTAAAGGTGATGCACTTTCCTTTGACTTCTTCGTAGTAGGACTTGTCCGCGTACACATGGCTCCTCAGCAGAAGCGTGAGGATGTTGCGGGCATTGCGCTCCAAATGAGACCGGGTCACGACACCTTCTGCAAGGCCTTCCATGATCCGTTCGAAATCGGTCATCTCGCCGGGTTCGATCAGGTCGTTCTGCGCAACTACGCACATGGCCGCGTCCGCTTTGTCATACTTCTTTTCTGCACCGGCAGACAGCAGCGCGGAGAAATCAGACGTGGTGAGCCAGTCGGTCATGACCATACCCTGGAAGCCCCATTCATCGCGCAG
>JAFVHC010000061.1 GCA_017474705.1 Bacillota bacterium | reverse complement strand
CCAGGCTGCTCTGCTCGGTATCATGTCCATGTTTGCGGCATCTACCATCGCCTGCCTGGGTACAACTGTCGGTAACTATACTCTGAACCGTCCTCTGATCGCTTCCCTGTTCGTCGGCCTTATCATGGGCGATGTCAAGGGCTGCATTCAGATCGCGATTCCGATGCAGGTTATCTACATTGCATTAGTTACTCCCGGAGGAACAGTTGCGGCTGACCTCCGCGCTGTCTCCTACATTGGTATTCCTCTTGCATATGTAACCGCTAAGAGCCAGGGACTGGATCTCGGCGGCGCAGAAGCAGCTGGTATTGCCGGCGCAATGGGCGCTCTCGTAGGTACTGTCGGTACTGTCCAGTTCTACGGAACAGCTGTCATGAACCTCATCTGGCAGCACATTGGATGGGCTGAGCTCGACAAGGGCAACTTCAAGATCCTGACAGCCGTTGAAACATGGATGCCGATCATCTCGCACCTTGTTATCTCCTTCATCCCGGTCATGCTGATCAACCGTTTCGGATCCCAGGCTGTTTACACATTCCGTGAAGCACTCCCGATGGATTCCTGGTACATGAAGGCTCTCTTCACAGTTGGTTCCATGCTGCCGGCAGTCGGAATGGGCATCCTGCTCAACTCCGTTGTAACAAAACCGACCGACCTGATTTACTTCGTCTTCGGTTTCACACTTGCTAGATCCATGGGTCTGACACTGATCGCTGCTACCTGCGTCGCTGCAGTATTCGCTCTCATCAACTTCCAGATGAAGATGAACGCTCTGGAGGCTAAGAAGGGCGGAGCAGTTGCTGTGGAAGAAGAAGAGGAGGATATTTAACAATGGCTGAAAAGAAGATCACGAAGGCAACGTTAAACAAGTCCTTCTGGCGCTGGTTCTATGGCAACCTGACCTGCTTCACACAGGAGCACATGCAGACATTCGGTTACATGTGGTCCATGCTGCCGATCATCCAGGAACTCTACAGTTCCAAAGAAGAACAGCAGGAAAAGCTTCATACTTATTCCCCGTTCTTCAACACTGAGCCGCAGATCGGATCGATCGTTGTCGGTATCACAGCTGGTCTTGAAGAAGCTCGCGCTAACGGCGCAGGCGACATCGATGACGAAATGATCAACGGTATCCGTGCTGGTCTCATGGGCCCGCTCGCTGGTATCGGTGACTCCCTCATCGTTGGTACTTATATTCCGATCCTCCTCGGTATCGCGCTTGGTTTCTCCAACGGCGGTTCCGTTGCTGGTATCCTGTTCTACATCATCGTCTGGAATGCGACTTCCATCTGGTTCCAGAGAACAATTTACATGAAGGGTTATTCCCTCGGCGGAAACGCTGTCGAAGTTATCGTCGGTGACCGTGCGACAGCTCTTCGTGAATCTGCAGTTCTCCTTGGTCAGGTTATCGTCGGTGCGATGTCCGCATCTTGGGTTAACATCACCACTTCTCTGAAGTTCGGTGAGGTTTCCCTCCAGAACAACCTGGATGGTGCATACCCGGGCGTCGTGACAATGCTGTTTGTCCTGATGTGCTGGTATCTCATGTCCAAGAAGAAGATGTCCGCAGTCAAGGTTATGGGCCTCATGCTCATCATCGCGGTTGTCGGTGTTCTCATCGGCGTCTTCGACCCGGGACTGTCCTACGAATAATTCCTTATTCGATAGTACAAATTACAAACGCTGCTTTTTCTCCCGAAGCAGCGTTTTTTGATACACTAATCGGGTGAGGTTATATCATGGCAAAAATTACAGACAGAGAACGTGACCAGATCAAACTGGAGATTCAGGAAGAGAACATTGTACTGATGCGCGTGAAGCGGTATGTGCAGTACGGTTTTCTGATGTTTTCCGTATGCGTACTGTTTCTCTTCACCTTTCTGAAAAACAGCACGTCTCCCTGGCGTATCGTCGTTATCGTACTCGCAGTGATTCTCGGCATCTTTACGCTGTTCAGTTACACTGCTTACCGCCGCGGGCGCAAGCATGTCCTGGATCGGATCAACTATCTTGACGCAAACAAATAATGTCATGGCTTCATGACATTTTTTATACGGAGGAGGAATCATTATGCTTGTCGATCTGACACTGGAAATCACACCGGAGATCGCTGCACAGCACGGTATGCATGCAGGAAAGCTTCCGGGGCATCTCGGAACCCACTTCGATGTGATGAATAAAACCTTTCCGCTGGACTATACCACGCGGGAGGCAATCGTGTTTGATGTTTCATCGATCAAAGACCGGGAGATTGAACCGGAAGATATCGATCTTACGCAGGTTCATGCGGATATGTTTGTCGGCTTTCGCACCGGGTTCATCGAAGAACACGGATACGGAACGGATACGTACCGGCATGACCATCCGCAACTGTCCATGCGCCTGGTGGACGAACTTCTG
>JAFVHC010000060.1 GCA_017474705.1 Bacillota bacterium | reverse complement strand
GCGCGCTGGCGGCTTCCGAGCGTGTATTCCAGCTGCTGGATGAGCCGGAAGAGGCGGCCGACATCTACGGTGCCGTAGAACTGGTCGAGGCGGACGGCGACGTGGAAACGGAAGACGTCAGTTTCGGATATCTTCCGGGCAAGATCGTTCTCAAAGACCTTAATCTGAGGGCGGAGCCGGGTCAGACGATCGCCATCGTCGGACCGACCGGTGCCGGCAAGACCACGATCATCAACCTGCTGATGCGCTTCTATGATCCGGACACCGGCAGCATCCGCGTCGACGGAAAGCAGAACGATGAGTATACCATGGAATCTCTGCGGCGCAATTACGCGATGGTCCTGCAGGATACATGGGTCTTCAATGGTACGATCTTCGACAATATCGCCTACGGTAAAGAAAACGCGACCATGGAAGAAGTCGTCGCTGCGGCAAAGGCTGCGCGTATCCATAACTATATCATGCGTCTGCCGCAGGGATATAATACCATCGTCAGCGAAGACGGCGGCAATATCAGTAAGGGCCAGAAGCAGCTGCTGACGATTGCCAGAGCCATGCTCTACGATACCCATATGCTGATCCTGGACGAGGCCACCAGCAATGTCGACACCAGCACGGAGCGTCAGGTACAGAAGGCCATGCGCAATCTGATGAAAGGACGTACCTGTTTCGTCATCGCCCATCGTCTTTCGACCATCCAGAACGCGGACAACATCCTGGTGGTGGATCATGGCGATGTGGTCGAGCAGGGCACACATGATGAACTGATGGCCGCAAAAGGCTTCTATTACAAGCTATACGCAAGTCAGTTCGAATAAAACAAGGAGCGGGACATGATCATCAACACGGGGCAGCGGACAGACATCCCCGCTTTCTATGCGGAGTGGTTCGCCAACGGGCTCAGAGAGGGCTTTGTATGTGTACGGAACCCCTATGATCAGAACCAGGTCAGCCGGTACCGCCTGGATCCTTTTGTCGTGGACGTGATCGGATTCTGTACCAAGAACCCGGCGCCTATGTTCCCGTATATGGATCTGCTGAAGGATTTCGGGCAGTTCTGGTATGTGACGATCACATCTTATGGTCGTGATATCGAGCCGCATGTTCCGGACAAGCACAAGCTGCTGGAGGATTTTCAGAAGCTTTCCACGAAAGTCGGTATCGATGCGGTCGGGTGGCGCTATGATCCGATCTTCCTCTCGGACCGATATACGGAAGAGTATCACCTGCATGCATTTGAGCAGATCGCTTCGGCCTTGGATGGCTATACCAGGATCGCGGTGATCAGTTTCATCGATCTGTATCCGAAAGTGCGCCGCAATTTCCCGGAAGCGCGGGAGGTGACGAAGGAGGAGCGCCTGCGTTTGGGCAAAGCAATGATCGAGATCGCACGCACCCATGGCATGACGGTACGGCCCTGTGCGGAAGGTGATGAACTGGAAGCATATGGTGCGGACTGCAGCGGGTGTATGAAGATCTCCGATTATGAAAAAGCGATCGGCAAGCGGCTGAAAGCACCGAAAAAGAGCTATGCCAGGGCCGCCTGTGCCTGCTATCTTTCCTGTGATATCGGCGCATATGATACCTGCCGACATCTTTGCAAGTATTGTTATGCCAATGCATCTCCTGAACGAGTGCTGGCCAACAGTCGCCTGCATGATCCTGCATCCCCGTTTTTGATCGGCAATTACAGAGACGGTGACCGGATCCATGACGTGCCGCAGGAATCCTGGGCTGACGGGCAGACGATCTTGCCTTTATAAGACTACGACGAGAAATGAAAACCGGAATGTCACAACACAGACATTCCGGTTTTATTCGTTCAGACCAAGAAACAGAGCCTTGCAAAATACTGCTCAGAGAGACCATACATAAACAAGATTCAATTGACAAAAAACGAGCCATAATATACAATATAGGTTGCGGTAGTATGTATTCTGCCGGGATCGTGTATACAAGGAGGAAACCATGCCAAGAGTTGCAATCAACGGGTTTGGACGTATCGGCAGGAATGCCTTTAAGATCGGCCTGGAAAAGGGCCTGGATATCGTTGTCATCAACGATCTTACAGATCCGAAAACGTTGGCGCACCTGTTGAAATATGATAGTTTGTTCGGTAAATTCACAGGTTCCATCGAAGTCGCCGATCATGCGTTGATCATCAATGGTAAGAGGGTGGAGGTGCTGGCACAGCGCGCCCCGCAGGAGCTGCCTTGGGGCACCATGGGCATCGATATCGTCATCGAGTCCACAGGTCTGTTCGCAAGCTATGACAAGGCCATCTACCATATCAAGGCTGGCGCGAAACAGGTCATCATCTCCTGTCCGGCCAAAGGCACCAAGTCCTTTGTCATGGGCGTCAACGAGGAGACCTACGATCCTATCACTGACCGCGTCATCGATAACGCTTCCTGTACCACCAATTGTCTGTCACCGGTCGTCAAGGCGCTGCACGATGCTTTCGGCATCAAAAAGGGCATGATGACCACGGTCCATTCTTATACGAACGACCAGAAGGTCCTGGATCTGCCGCACGGCGACCTGCGCAGAGCGCGGGCAGCGGCGCTTTCCATGATCCCCACCACGACCGGAGCTGCTGAGGCAGTGGCCAAGGTCATCCCGGATATGAAAGGCCGCCTTACGGGCATGGCTGTGCGTGTACCAACGCCAACGGTATCCATGGTCGATCTGGTGGCTGAACTGGAGCGTGACGTTACGGTGGAGGAAGTCAACCATGCACTGAAAAGTGCTGCGGACGACCGTATCCTGGGATATTGTGACGAACCACTGGTCTCGGTGGATTTCAAGCAGGATTCCCGTT
>JAFVHC010000059.1 GCA_017474705.1 Bacillota bacterium | reverse complement strand
TTCCCAGATGAGGGTTTCCGTGCTCTACCCCAGTTCGTCCAGCGTATAGCAGGCATATGCCTGCTCCCGTTGGTCGTTGGTCAAATATGGGATGAAGTCCCGCAATACCTGTTTCAGGAGGTCTTCCTCATTACTCTCGCTTCCGGACATCCTGGTGCTCGAAGAAAACTGGTAATCCATCGCCATTATCATTTCTCTCCGCCGTGCTTGAAACGCAATGCTCGCCCTCTTTTGGGGTTCATTCCAAAGTATAAGAGAAGAAGCTGTCCATCTCTTCCTTCTCGATAAAGCGAGCCAGGTATACATACCGTCCCATGGACGGCCAGTCGATCGGCGGCATTTCTTCATGCAATACGATTTCGCCACCGTATCGCTCCATGATCTCTTCATGGCTGTGCGCAAAGACATGGCCATCTTTACGCCCGACATAAGCGCAGAAATAACGCGCATCGGATGGCGGAGAGACCCTCTTTCCGGTCGTGACCATCTCCGCGTAGATCTGAAAAACGTCGATCGACTGCGCATAGTTCATCATATCAGGATCATGACCACCGGCCGGCCGCATGTTGACTTCCATCACCGCAAAATCCCCTGCTTTGCCGATCCCCTCTTGATCCTTTGCGAGCTGGATGAATTCAAAATGGACGAACCGCCTGTCCGCATGGAAGGCCTGTACCGTCTTTCTCCCCAGCATACGCAGCTGCTCCGGCACATCTACCGACGTGTAGAAATGAACGTTTTCATCACTGGTCACTGCATCGATCACAGGCGCATAGGTGCACATGGATTCAAACAAGGGCACACAATCCGCATCGATGATGGCGTCATACGTGCAGATATCACCGAACAGGAACTCTTCCATGACATAGGGCTCGTTCGGCAGGTCCTGATAAAAGGAGACCAATTCCTCCTCCGAGTTCAGTTTCCGTGCCCCGTTCGCGCCGACACCGACGTCAGGCTTGACGATCACGGGGAAGCCTACCAGAGCGGCAAAGGCTTTTCCCGAAGCAAGATCGGTCACCATGTGCTGCCGCGCAGTAGGGATGCCGGCTTCCAGAAAGACCCGTTTCATGCAGGATTTTCTCACAAGATCCCCGATCCCATCAAGGCGGGTACCGACCGCGATATTAAAATCCGTACGGATTCTGGCATCGGTCGGAAGCCAGTACTCATTCAGGGATTCCAGCCAGTCGATCCGTCCGTACTTATGGATATAAAATGCCACAGCGCGGTACACCTGATCATAGTCTTCCAGAGAAGACACATAATAATACTCCGTCAATGATCCCTTGAGCAGATCGTTGAGTGTATCATAGGGCTGGTCCCCGATGCCCAGTACGTTGACACCTTGTTTATGCAAGCGCTCGATAAAATATGTACAAGTGATGGGATACGAAGGAGACAAAAATACGTAATTCATACTGTTGATTATTCCTTTCAGATCCTCTGCGGCATCTCAGAATCTATGATGATCAAAGAGGGTTTTTACAGTTCCAGATCCATGTCTGTGGCGGAGATCGAAAAGGCTTCACCGGTCTCCTCGTCGAACGAAAGGCTGAAACTGTAGGAACCGTCCGCATATGTCAGGATCACTCCCTCGATGTCATCCGTGGGCTCCCCCAGGACCTTTTTGACCTCGTCTGCTGTAGCACCGAGGCCAAGGCCTGCCACGATCTTCGCATCGCTGCCGGGATTATCGATCGCGCTGATGTAGATGTCGCAGATCTGGCCGTACTGTGTGACCGCCACCGAAATTCCGTCATATTCAAAGTGCTCGATCTCTCCGGCACCGGGGATGCAGGGCTGCTCTTTATAAGCGGGCTTCTTGAGGTCTCCTAGCTGCGGGATCACATCATCCGCCTTATCACCCACGTTGAAAGTCACGCCGCGGTAGACGAAACTGGTCCGGCCTTTCAGTGAATCATCCACCGGAGCGGCTTCTTTTTTCGTGCAGCCTGCAAGGCAAGCCACGAGCATCGTTATAGCAATAAGTACCGTGATAAACTTCTTCATTTCTCCTACCCTTTTCAAGCTTTTTTCATCAGGACCTCGACCGCTTCCCTGAGCGTCGTTTCCGTTCCGACGTTGCCCGGAAAGATAACGTACGGCGTCAGCGGAAAACGGCTTTCTTCACCGGTCTGCCATACCGGGATGCCCGGCCGGATCTGCCCCATGACGTTGGCTCGTTTCACCTTCAATGCCTTCGTACCGATATCGCTGGACGTGATGCCGCCTTTGCCGATCACGAAGGCAGGTGTCAGATGCAGCCGTCCCACCAGGCTCTGCACCCCGTCGCTGATCTTGACACTGCGCAGCAGAGCGCTTTCTTTTGTATCGTTTTCCAGTGACAGCAGCTTCCTGTCGGTGTAGCAGACCGCCGTCTTCCCGCTGCGGATGATCTTCTCTTCCTCCGCGACGCAGCGGTCGACTTCCGCGTAGAAGGCCTCATCGCCTTCCAGCACCTTGTTGGAATCGAATGCTACAGGGACCACGGAATCCAGCTTCAGCAGTTCATCCAGCTGAGCCGTCGTCTTCTGCGTATGACTGCCGACGACCACCACACCGCCCAGTTCCGTCTCACGGACGATCATATCCTTTCTTGTCAAAAGCGGCTGATCGGAGATGCCGCCCATGATCTTGACCAGGCCGGCAGCCGTACGGAACAGGAAGTTTTTGCCCTTGGCCATGGCTCGATACAAAGCGATTGAGAAGACTTTAAGATCACAGTAAGCGACCGCGTTGACACATACTTTTTCAAAATCCGAAACGGCCTGCAGCTGCGCTTCCACCGTATCCAGATCCAGCGCCCGCAGGCTGTCCAGACTGATGCAGGTCACGCTGGAGGCAGGATAGGCACCGCATGTTTTTTCCTCGATATATTCCGGGATCGCTGACTGTGTATAACCAAAGGTCTTATCCTTGGCGAACTCGGTCTGCGCCGCCGGGACCAGATCATCGCCCTGACGCACATAATGCACGTTGCCGATGGTATAGCGGCCGCCCTCCGGGAAGAACGGACACATGATCTCTCCGTCGACCTTTCGCCCGCCGGCCTCGATCCCTTCGCGCAGCAGTATCGTTTCCAGAGGATAATGACCGCGCAGCGTGGAATCGCTTCGGGACATGCACACATAGGGGATCCCCGTTTCCCGGGAGACTTTGGCTACGCGCGATATGATATCCTTGTGGACCTCGGTCGTCTCTTCCGCGGTCATACCGCGGGAATTGGTCAGGATATAAAAGACCTTGTTGTCCTCAGCGAAGCCAGCGCGAATGCTTTCTTCCGTCCAATCCGTATACACGGAGATGTCGTGCACGGTCTGCACGCCGGTGGGATCATCATCCAAAACGACGATCTTGTTCGGATCAGAAGCGATCTCTTTTTTAAGCAATTCGTCGACTGCTTTCTCATCGACTGCCGGATAGCTGTTCAGAACGGCAGCGTTCAAATATTCCATGTTTTGTTTCCTCCTGAGGATATATTTCACTTTGTTCCCGCAATGTCGGAACGGACTTCCACACCGGCCAGCTGCTCAAAATACTGTACGTATCCGCCATGGTCATCATCCATATGGCCGCTCACTTTCAGTGCCTGCTGTACCTCGAACAACTGCGCAGTGAAAGGCATCGGAACATCGATCTCATGGGCTGTAGCCAGCACGTTCTTGATATCTTTATGGTTGATGGAGATCTTCCCGCCGGGCACGAAATTGCGCGCGCAGATCATCGGCGCTTTTGCGTCCAGGACCGCGCTGCCCGCCAGGCCTCCGCGGATCGCCTGATAGACTTTCATAGGATCCGCGCCGGCTTTTGTCGCGAATACCAATGCTTCGGAAACGGCCGCGATGTTCAGGTTCACGATCACCTGATTCGCCAGTTTCGCCACACTCCCGCTGCCGCTGGGACCGATCAGCATCGCACTGGATCCCAGGATATCGAAATACGGCTGCATACGCTCGAAATCCTTCTCGTCACCGCCGCACATGATGGCCAAAGTCCCCGCGATGGCGCCAGGTTCACCCCCGGAGACAGGCGCGTCTACAAAACCAACGCCGATCTCTTTGAGCTTCCGATAGCACGTCTGGCTTTCCACCGCCGTCACACTGGACATATCACAGACCAGTTTCCCTGCACTGAGGCCGGATGCAACGCGGCCCTCATCGAACAGTACGCTTTGAACGATCGCGCCATTGGGCAGTATCGTGATGATGACATCACAATCCTCACCAATCTCCCTGTAACTTCCGGTCTCCGCACCGGCGCCGATCAGTTCATCGACGACGGTCCGGTTGATATCGCTGACCATGATCGCACAGCCTGCTTTGATCAGATTCAGCGCCATAGGTCTTCCCATGATACCCAACCCGATAAATCCTACTTTTTCCA
>JAFVHC010000006.1 GCA_017474705.1 Bacillota bacterium | reverse complement strand
TTTTACCTCCACAAATTCCGATTTATCTTTTTCTTTCTGAAAATGGGCAATTCCACAATGGAACTGCCCATATATTTTGAAAATTATGCGATTTTTTAGTCACTGCACCGTTTTCAGCACCGATTGGTGTAAATTTGGTGTAAAGAGGTAAATTTATCCGGTTTAGAAAGTCCCGAAACCCGCATAAACACTGGTTTTTTTCGACTTTTACTTGTCGAGGGGCTTCATTGTCGGGAACAGCAGAACGTCGCGGATGCTGGAGTTGTTGGTCAGCAGCATGACCAAACGGTCAAATCCGAAGCCGAGGCCGCCTGTGGGGGGCATGCCATATTCCAGTGCGTTGATGAAATCATAGTCGACCTGCGCTTTGGAATTCGGCTCAAGCTTCTTCCGGTCGGCCACCTGCTTCTCGAAACGCTCGCGCTGATCGATCGGGTTGTTCAATTCAGTAAAGGCGTTGCCAAACTCCATAGCGTTGATGAAGTACTCGAAACGCTCGGTGAACTCCGGATCATCAGGCTTGCGCTTGGCCAGCGGGCTGATGGCAACAGGATAATCATAGATGAAGGTGGGCTGGATGAGCTTATCCTCGACGAATGCATCGAAGAATTCTGCCAGGATCGCGCCTTTGCTGGGTACCTCTGGAAGCGCCACATCATGAGCCTTCGCACAGGCGATGGCATCCTCGTCGGTTTCCCACTCGTCGTAATCCACGCCGCTGTACTTTTTGACCGCTTCCTTCATGGGCATACGCTCCCAGTGGCCTAGATCGATCTCTTTACCCATGAACGGGACGACCATCGTACCGCAGACATTCTGCGCAACGGTCTTCATCATGCTCTCGACCAGATCCATCATGCCGCCCAGGTTGGTGTATGCCTGATAGACCTCGATGGAGGTGAATTCCGGGTTGTGGGTCAGGTCCATGCCCTCGTTGCGGAACATGCGGCCGACTTCGTAGACACGTTCCATGCCGCCGACGACGAGACGCTTCAGATACAGCTCGGTCTCGATGCGCAGGACCATGTCCATGTGCAGTGTGTTATGATGCGTGTGGAAAGGACGCGCGGAAGCACCGATCTCAAACGGTGTAAGGATCGGCGTGTCGACTTCCAGGAAATCACGGCCGTCCAAGAACGCGCGGATCTCTTTCAGGATCTGGCTGCGCTTGATAAACGTGTCCTTCACTTCCGGATTCATGATCAGGTCCACGTAGCGCTGACGGTATTTGAGTTCCTTATCGGTCAGACCGTGGAACTTCTCCGGCAGGATCTGGAGGCTCTTTGTGAGCAGCTTTACGCTGTGCGCCTTGACAGAGATCTCGCCCTTTTGGGTCATGAAGACTTCGCCCTCGATACCGATGATGTCACCGATGTCGCAGTGGCGCTTGAAGAAAGCATATTCCTCATCGCCCAGCTCATCGCGGCGGACGTAGGACTGGATCTGCCCTTTCATGTCCTGGATGTGCGCGAAGGAGGCTTTGCCCATGACGCGCTTGCTCATCAAACGGCCGGCGATGGAGACGATCTTGCCCTCAAGTTCTGCGAAATTGTCACGGATCTCCACACTGTGATGTGTCACATCGTAGCGGGTCTCCAGATAAGGATCACGGCCCATGGCCTGCAGTTCTGCCAGCTTATCACGGCGGATCTGCAGCAGATCACGGGTATCGACATTGTTTTGATTGTTGTTTTCCATGTGTTCCCTTTCAAAATCAAATAACCTTCGAAATCGCCGAAGGTGATTTGGCATGTACCTCAGGCATTATCTTTATACAGCACTATGATGGTGCATGTTAGTTCGCAAAGATCTGCAGCACCTTGTACTGGCAGACACCGTTCGGAGTCTGCACGTCGACCGTGTCGCCCACGGCAGCGCCAAGAAGCGCCTGGCCGACCGGAGATTCGTTGGAAATGCGGCCCTGAGTGGGGTTGGCTTCCGTAGAACCCACGATGGTATACTCGATCTCTTCTTCAAATTCGATATCGTACAGCAGGACACGGTTGCCCAGCTGGATCTGATCCTCATTCAGATTTTCTTCGTCGATGACTTCCGCGTTGCGCAGCAGTTTTTCCAGTTCGGCGATACGGGTCTCGATCTCGCCCTGCTGCTCTTTGGCGGCATCGTATTCGGCATTCTCAGACAGATCGCCCTGTGCGCGGGCTTCTTTGATCTTCTGTGCGATCTCCTTGCGGGTGACAGTTTTCAACTGGTTCAGCTCCTGCTCCATTTCCAGCAAACGAGCATGTGTCAATAAAACCTTATCGCTCATAACTTCTCCTTTAAAGTAGCCTTCGAAGATATCGAAGGCGTTATGTCACGTGCCTCTCATGGGCACATGTTCCCTTTTTTACGTGTAAATGCGCCTTTTCCGGCGCACATACATACTTTCGCTATTATATCGCTGCTTTAAATCGTTGTCAATCTTTTTCCGCTTCCAGACGCTCTAAATACGCGTATAAAAGCGCTTTCATCTCATCCAGGCTATTGACGGACTGCAGGCGTGCCCGCATCCTTGTGGACCCCTTGAAGCCTTTGATGTAATAGATGACGTGTGACCGCATCTGCATCATACCCGTGTACTCGCCCTTATCGGCCACGATCATCTCTGCGTGGCGGATGGCCATCCGGATCCTTTGTTCCGCCTCGATTTGTGCAGGAGCGGCTTCTCCTCGCAGATAGGCGTGGATGCGGGAAAAGATCCATGGATCCCCACGGCTGGCCCTGCCGATCATGATCCCGTCGCAGCCTATCTCTTCCAGCATGCGCTCCGCGCTTTCTCCATCGACCACGTCCCCATTGCCGATCACAGGGATGCTGAGCGCTTCCTTCACCTCGCGTATGGCGTTCCAGTCGGCCTTGCCGCTGTACATCTGATCTGTGGTCCGACCGTGGACCGTGATCATGGAAGCGCCGCCGCGTTCCGCCGCCAGCGCTGCTTCCACGGCGCAGTTTTCATCCTTATAAAAACCCTTGCGGATCTTCGCGGATACCGGGAGATGCACCGCTTCTGTGATGGCACGGACGATCTCCTCGATCTTCTCCGGCTGCGTCAGCAGGAAGGAACCCTCATGGTTCTTGACGATCTTCGGTGCCGGACAGCCGAAGTTCAGGTCGATCCCATCGAAATCATACTCCCGTTCTACACGGGCTGCCTGCTCAGCCAGGATCTCCGGATCCGACCCAAACAGCTGCACGATCAACGGGTGTTCCTCCGGTGTGGTCCGCAGCAGGTCGCAGGTGTTCTCATTCATGAAATGCAGGGCTTTGGCACTGACCATTTCCGTCACCGCCGCGTCGGCTCCATTTTCATAGCATAGCCTGCGGTACGTGGAATCCGTGATGCCTGCCAACGGCGCCAGATACAAACGCGTATCAGTCATCTTCTGCCTCGGATCCATGGGTCACCGCCGCGTACCACTGGTTCAGCTGCTCCAGCAGATCCGCGTGGTCCCGCTCGATCTCCTTGATCATGAGCCCTGCGCTGATGTGGTCATATCCGAGGTCGCCCTCTTCGCACCAGCTCTCGACCGCGATCTCACCATCCGCATCGAACACGAACTGCGCCACGCCGCCCGCTTCCTCGGTGAGCCAGATCAGAAGTACCAGGACCTCTTTCTTGATCTCTTCCGGGATCGGTCCGATGGTATCGTTGAAGTAATATTTTTCCGCATATTGGCTGGCATAGGCCAACACGGTGTCTTTATCTGCCATATCCCATGACTCCTCGTATGGTCACTTCTCCGGAGGTGACCGTTTTGCAAGTACCATCCCCCAAGCGGATGCGCAGGCCTCCCTCTGCATCTATACCCAGCGCTTCGGCCTCATAACTTTCTGCCGGCGCGATCACCCGCACGGTGCGGCCGATATTGATGCAATGTGCTTCATACGCTTCACGCAGAGCGGAAAGATCCTCTGTCCGGATGAATGTTTCGTAATACTGTTCGAAACGCGCCAGCACCCGGCACAAGAGCTGTGCCCGATCCGGTGACCGCTCACCGCTTTCTTCGGCGATACTGGCTGCGATATCCTTTAATTCTTCCGGGAAGGCGCCGGAACGCACATTGATGCCGATGCCTACCACGACGCCGGACATCTCCAGATCCTCCATGGTCATCTCTGTTAAGATGCCGCAGATCTTGCGGTCCCGGACGATGATGTCGTTCGGCCATTTGATAAACGCATCCAGCCCGTATAGTTCCTCCAGCGCGTTACGCACCGCCATGCCCGCCACAAGCGTGAGCATAGGCGCATGGGACGGTTGGATGTCCGGCCGTAGGAATAAGCTCATCCAAAGGCCGGAACCTGCTGGAGACGCCCAGCTGCGGCCTCTGCGGCCCCGTCCAGCAGTCTGCATCTCACAGACCACGACCATGCCGCCGGCCTCTTCCTGCGCTGCGATCCGCCGTTTTGCCTCCAGATTGGTCGAATCCAACGTTTCCGCGAAGATCAGCTTACGGAACAGTCTGCTGTTCAGTTCCGCGAACGCCTGCTCCAGCGTCCAGCCGTAGATCTTACCGCGCGGATAGGGGTCCAGCCGATATCCTTTATGCGGGACCGACTCGATCTCGTAGCCCTCATCTTTGAGCTTGCCGATCCGCTTCCAGACCGCCGTGCGGGAAATATTCAGCTGCCGGCTGATCTCCTCTCCGGATAGAAAATCGCCCCTTACGTGTAAGAGGCGTAGAATTTCATCATTCATTGGTGATTTCTTCTTTCACGAACAGGGCCTTGAATTCCTCGCCGGTGATCTTCTCTTTCTCCAGCAGGAGGGCCGCTGTATCGTGCAGCACTTTCATATTGTCGGACAGGAGGGACGTTGCTCGCTCGTGCGCTGCATCGATGATGGAACGGATCTCCTCATCGATGGCCGTGGCGATGTTTTCGCCGTAATTGCGCTTGTGTCCGATGTCCTTGCCCAGGAACACTTCGTCGCTTTCTTCACCGAACTGGATCAAGCCGAGGCGCTGGCTCATACCATACTTAGTGACCATGGAGCGTGCCAGCCCGGTCGCCCGCTCGATATCGTTGGAAGCGCCGGTCGTCACGTCTTTGAGCACCAGCTCTTCCGCTACGCGTCCGCCCAGCAGACCTACGATCTCGGCCTCCATCTGGCTCTTGGTCAGGTACATGCTGTCCTCTTCGGAAATGGACATGGTGTAACCGCCGGCCAGACCGGTGGGAATGATGGAGATGCTGTGCACCGGATCGAGCTCATCCAACAAGTGATGGATGATCGCGTGTCCGGCCTCGTGATAGGCGGTGACCCGCTTCTCTTTATCGGAAATGATGTGCGATTTCTTTTCCGTGCCGATACCGACCTTGACGAAGGCTGCCTGGATATTGGCCATATTGATGAAGCTGTGGTTCTCACGCGCGGCCAGGATCGCAGCCTCGTTCAGGAGATTCTCCAGATCAGCCGGCGTAAAGCCCGCTGTCGTCTGTGCGACCGTATGCAGATCAACATCATCGCCCAGCGGTTTGTTCTGCGCATGGATCTTCAGCACAGCCTCGCGGCCTGTCACATCCGGACGGTTGACCACGATCTGGCGGTCGAAACGGCCTGGACGCAGCAATGCGGGATCCAGGATATCCACACGGTTGGTCGCCGCCATGACGATGACGCCCTGGTTCGGTGCGAAACCATCCATCTCGACCAGCAGCTGGTTCAAGGTCTGCTCACGCTCGTCATGACCGCCGCCAAGACCTGCACCACGATGCCGACCCACCGCATCGATCTCATCGATGAAGACGATGGCTGGCGCGTTGCGTTTGGCCTGATCGAACAGATCACGGACGCGGCTCGCGCCGACACCGACGAACATTTCTACGAAGTCCGAACCGGAGATCGTGAAGAAGGGAACGCCAGCTTCACCCGCAACGGCTTTGGCCAGGTACGTTTTACCGGTACCCGGTGGGCCGACCAGGATGACACCCTTGGGAATACGGGCGCCCAGGCGGGAATACTTGCGCGGATCACGCAGGAAATCCACGACTTCCTGCATTTCTTCTTTTTCTTCGGTAAGTCCGGCTACATCGCGGAAGCGGATCGGATTGTCCTTTCCGCTGGACAGCTGCGTGCGGGCTTTGCCGAAGTTCATCATATTGCCCGAGCCGCCGCCCTGCATACGTCCCATCAGCATGACCATGACTACGATGACGATGATGGAAATGAGCATCATCGGCAGGATCTCCGCCCAGATGCTGTCTTCCTTGACAGCGTCCGCGTAGACTTTGACCTGCGGATACTTTTCACGCAGAATGGTGCGGAACTCGGAAACACTGGAAACATAGAAGGTGCGTGCCGTGGTCTTTCCTTCGCCGGCATCATAATGCAGGATCGCATTGCCCATGTCGGCGGTGCCGACCTTGATCGGCTCCAGATCGATCCAGGAGATCTCTCCCTTATCGAGACTCTCGAACACCTCACCGTCAGATAAGGGGCCGGACGCGGGTGTGAACAGCTTATCGTTGCCGAACACGAAAATGGCCAGCAACGCCGCGATCACGAGGATATATATAAACAGGCCCCGAAAACTGGTCTTCAAGAAATGAATCCTCCTAACAAGCATTGGAAATCGCCGAAGGCGATTTGTCATGCGCCTCGAATGTCATGTTTTTGCAGTGGTGTGATGGCGCATGTCTCCTAAGCGTTATTCAACATACGCTACATATGGCAGATTGCGGAACTTCTGCGCATAATCCAGGCCGTAACCGATGACGAACTTGTCCTCGATGACGAAGCCCGTATATTCGATGACGACCGGCGCGACACGCATCTGCGGTTTGTCCAGCAGCGTGACGATGCCCACAGAATTCGGTCCGCGCTCTTTCAGCTCTTTCTTAAGGTAATACAGTGTACGTCCGGTGTCGATGATGTCTTCGACGATCAGGACGTCCTTGCCGGTGATGTCAGCGTTGAGGTCGAGCAGTGTCTTGATCTCACCGCTGGACTTCTGTGCGTTGCCATAACTGGAGACCCACATGAATTCCAACTGGCAGGGGACGGTGATCCGCTTGGCCAGCTCCGCCATGAAAATGACGCTGCCACGCAGGATACAGACGAGCACCAGTTCTCTGCCTTCATAGTCACGAGAGATCTCCTCACCCAATTCCCGAATGCGGGCGTTGATGGTTTCTTCATCGATCATGACGTGAATATTGGTTTCATCAAACATCATCATTTCTCCTTTTCGTTAGTAC
Organism: Bacillota bacterium; assembly: GCA_017474705.1. Classification (GTDB taxonomy): domain Bacteria; phylum Bacillota; class Clostridia; order Lachnospirales; family Bianqueaceae; genus RUG159. The sequence goes on along the minus strand of JAFVHC010000006.1, from coordinate 909 downwards.
GGAAGTCGTTTACCGAAACCTGAACTGCGTGTTTCGTTTGTTCTGACAGCTTACATCCATCACTCATGCGATGACCGATGACCCATAGGATATGATCCCCGTCAGCTAACAACGGCACCTGATCCCGCATATACCGCGGTATCTTCGCATCGATCATATATGCTTTCAAAGTTTTGCGTCCGCCGGCTATGGTCAGATAATCCCCCGGCCGCCTGGAACGCAGAACAAGCGTGTCCTTTATTGTATCATAATCGAAGGTTTTCGTATACTGATTTTCAGAGAATCCCTCAAATTTCACGTTTTCAACAAATGAAACATCCAGTTCCAAAGCAAATCGGTCGATTCTTCCATGCCACGGAATGCCCGGAATGATAAAATCCTCTGTTTCAGCAGGTTTTTCCCAGATCCGAAGTGTATCATAAGACCGCTCCAGGCAGATGCCATGCGGCAGATCGATACGGTGTCCGGAAGGATCCCTGCATAGTTTTTCAAGCTGCGTGTAATGGACCGCGGAAAGGTCGCGCTCCAAACCCAGGCTTTTCAGAAAACGCCGCAGGGCACGTCTGCGCAACGCTTCCGGCGCCGCCTCCAATGTTGGTATGTGCAGCCCATCCTCTGCTCCGGCTTCTTCCAGGAGCTGCATCGACATCTGCTCCAGCACAGCAAGGTCCTCCTGCAGGAGCGCCGCCGTCTCTCCCATATGATACACAGTCTGTTGGTTGATGTTTTGTTCGAGCTGCGGCAGGATCTCATGCCGGATGAAATTTCTGCGATAGGCAGGATCTAAATTGGTCTCATCCTCGACCCAGGGATACTCGTTTTTCGTAAGCCAGGCGCGGATCTGTTCCGGAACCGTACGCAGCAGCGGACGGATATACCTATCCCGCACCGGCGGCATGCCGGACAGCC
>JAFVHC010000058.1 GCA_017474705.1 Bacillota bacterium | reverse complement strand
CGATGACCGGATACTCACCGACGTATCTGTTTTCTGCCATAAGTGTATTTCCTCCTTATCTTTGAAACGTACCTGAAACGGCATGTTTCATATCCACATAAGATATTACAATTGTACCATCGAAACGTTTCGTAGTCAATCCGATTTATAGAAAACTCACAAAATAACAAGTCATAGATCGATCTCCGGATCTACAGCCATCAGCAGTACAGTTGCCTCACACCAGCACCCGGTCTCATACACGCCGCCGATCTTCTCAAAGCCTTCCCAGTCCGAGGTGCTGACACGCTCGCACATAAAACCGGGCGGCGCCGATGCGGTATGGTCATAATTCCACAGCGGCCTGTTGGCACGGGAGAGATATTGAGTGATGTTGCGGACGGTCTCTTCTCCGATCCTGCGATATAAAGATTGGTCCACATACTTAGCAAGCCTGAACATGGCGGATCCTGAGAATGTGCAGGGACCCGGCGCACCATGTTTGTTCTGCACATTGGCCCAGACGGCTCCTGTCGAGTGCATGCCTGCCTGACCGAACATGCTCTGTGCCGGGAATGGATAATCATACGCCATGACCCAGGTCGCGTACATATCCGCAGCACGCACGGCGGCATCCAGCCAATGCTGTTCACCGGTCGCCTCATATAATGCCACAAAGCTTTCCAGCACAGCATAGGCGCTTTCCGAATCCGGCGCGGACAGGATCTCACCGGGGCCACCGCCCACCAGACCTGCCCGGACATAGTCCCGATCGTACATTTCTGCGATCGCGCAGGCAGTCTCGCGGTATGATGGTTCCTCAAAATACACGGCAGCCAGCAGAAGCCCTGCCGGTACCAGCCCCCCTGCACAGGAACCGCCCACGAGGATCTCCTCCGTCTCCACGTCGATGAACTGTCCCAGTTGTCCATACCGTTGGAACAGACGCACGAAAGCATCCGCAGCATTCCTCAGGCCCTGCACCCAGGACGTCTCCGGGATATCCCGTCTCTGCTTCATCAGCAGCAGGATCTTAGCGGCGAAATACAAGGCATCAGCGTTCTTGCGCACCATGACGAAGGCCTTGTTTTCGATGTCAGCGAAATCATCACCGAAAAGGCGTTGGCCGTCAGAGATCCCGTAGAAGAAGCCGGACGGCGCCTGCATGAAGCGGAACATGAACCCCATCGTCTGTTTGGCCCGGTCCCGGGAGACGGGATTGCCGCCCCGGTACAAAGCATACGCAGGATTGATGCAGCCGACCCAGCCCGTCTGCCAGATGCTGTACAGGTTCGTCCCTTCTCCGCACATATAGAATCCCGGATCTTTGCACCAGCTGTATGTGTTATACTTCTGCTCGACCAGCCGGAATCCGCCTTTCAGCGTCGGAATGCCGCCCAATGCAGGTTCCGTGATCGTCCGCGGGCCGGCCAGAGGATCCTTGCGGTGCATCAGCTGTACGACGATATGGATAAAATCTTCCAACCGCGGGCAATCGAAACGGTACTGTTCTACAGTCAGGACCGTCGTTTGACCTTGCACCATCCGTCCCGGGACATCTTCGCAAGGCACCGTCGAACTGATGGCACCGAACCGATACATGCCATCCGCGCGGACGATGGGGTCCATAACGGTCACTTCCAGACCCACTGCGGACTCCCGGAGCACGACTCCGTTTTCACCGAGGGCACCTTCCGAACATCTGTATTCATACAACAGTGCCCGTCCTGTTCCAGTGCTCCTGTCATACCAGAAGACTCCGGGCACTGCACCGTCACCGGCCCGCAGCGATATCACGCTCTCCTCTGCATCCTGCGAAAAATGCGGGATATCGGTCGATGTGACCGGTGGGTCCAAGGCATAGTCTTCATGTGTGAACATAGGTGCGTATGGTACTTTATGGATACAGAACCGGTTGCCATCATAGACCGCCGCCGGTACCAGAAGATAATCCTCCCGGCTCCAGCCGGTGTCACGGAACGTCATAAACAGGCTCATCGCATCCAGATCATCCTCTGCCGTAAACGTCAGAGTGCACCGTTCCCCCTCGAGGCACGCCTCTTCTGTATACACAGGACCCCATGACAGCCGACCGGCTTCATGAGGTCCCTCTTTCTGTGTGTTTTCGGACCACAGATACAGTCCGTATGTTGGTCTCAGCAAAGCTCTTGTACGATCCCTTCCAACAGTTCCTTCTTCTCTTCCATATCGCGGACCAGTTTGAACTGTGTACGCGCACGGTCCAGATTATGCTCTGGCCGCGCGGTCTTGAAATAAACGTCACCATCCAGATAGTCGGTCAGGAAGCGCATGCCGGTCTCGAACGTGATGACCATGGCTCCTGTCAGAAGGCAGCGCTTCTCCTCATCCGTAAGACGATCCGCCGTCGTGGACAGATATCCTTCCGTATAGGCTCGGAACAGTTCCGGATCCACATCTACTTTGGAAAGATCGGTCTCGTCCTCCAGCGCATGGGTAGCACCGAAGCGGATGCTGTCCCCATAATCATATAAGGCGCTGCCCGGCATGACCGTATCCAGATCCACGATGCAGACGCTTTCTCCGGTGGTCTTATCCATCAGGATATTATTGATCTTGGTATCGTTATGCGTTACGCGCAACGGCAGACGGCCGTCCGCGATGCGATCTACGATCTCGTGCGCCAGGCCTTCATGCGTCAGCACAAAATCGATCTCCGGCCGGCAGGAGGCAGCTCTGTCTTTAACGTCCGCTTCCAAAGATCTGCGGAAGGTCTCGAATCGCTTTACGGTATTATGGAAATCCGGGATCACTTCATGCAAGGTCTCTGCCGGGAAATCAGATAGATCAGCCATGAATTTACCGAAGGCCGCACCGGAAGAACGAAACATCTCCGCGTTTTCAGCCAGATCATAGCTCATGGTATCCGGGATCAGATAACATGCGCGCCATACGCCGTTTTCCTCATCCGTGTATGTCCAGCCGCCGTCTTTGACCGGTATGAAAGTCAGCGTACCTCTCTCGGCATCACCGCCCTCCGCCTGCAGTTTCCTGCGGAGGAATTCCGTGACGTGCACCGCGTTCTCCATCAGCCCCTCAGGATCCGGGAAGATCGAGGTGTTGAGGCGCTGCAGAACGACGTCCGGTGTACCGCCGGCAAACCTGACACGGATCGTATCATTGATATGACCGGAACCAAACGCCTCCGCTTCTGTTACTGTATCGTTTAGCTGAAAATGATCGATGATCTTCTGAACATCCATAGTCTATGTATCTCCTCGTTAGATTCTTTACATCATCTTGCAGTTTCATTGTAGACGGTGCGATGTGGATTGTCAAGTTCAGCTGAATCTGCTATAATTGCTCCAGAACATTGAAGGAGCATATGACCTTGATCTCAAATATACATACACATTCCACTTTCTGCGATGGTCATGACACACCGGAGGCCTTGGTCCAAACGGCGCTCGACAAGGGAATGATCGCCCTTGGCTTCTCCGGACACAGCTACACCCCTTTTGATTCCTATACAGGTATGACGCCGGAGATCGTCACACTGTACCGTGCGGAGATCCGTCGTCTGCAAAGGGTCTATGCGGACCGGATCAGCATCTTTCTTGGCATCGAACAGGATCTGGATTCGGATCTGGATGACCTGGACTGGGATTACCGCATCGGCAGCGTCCATTTCATGAAGCATGGCTCATCATATTCTCCGATCGATATCTCTGCCGCCAAGCTGCAGGAGATGCTGGATACTTGGTATGATGGACAGATCCTGCCGATGGTCGAGGAATACTGCAGTCGTGTGCTTGGCATGTTGGATACGATGCATCCGGATATCATCGGACATTTTGATCTATACCGCAAGTTCAACGATAAACTGCACTATCTGGATGAGACCGATGCCCGTTATCAGGATCTGGTACGCGATACTCTTCAGACGCTCGTACGCAAAGGCGCTCTGCTGGAGGTCAACCTGGGCGGTATGGCCAATGGATATACCCACGAACCTTACCCTTCTGTCACCTTGCTGCGGTTTTTACAACAAGAAAAAGCGCGGCTCATCATCACTACGGACTGTCACCGCGCACCTCATCTTGACTATCATTACCACGAAACGGTAAAACTATTACAGCAACTTGGTTTTCCTTCCATGGTCGTCATGGGCAGGAACGGATTCGAAGAAGTCCCTCTTTGATGAGGGACTTTTTCTTATGGCATATCCAACATGTAATACTCATTCGTCTGGCTGAGCATCTCGCCGTCTCCTGTCACCTGCCCGACCATGATCGCATCTTCTTCTTTGATATCCACGTCTTCCACGAGCAGCGACTGCGGACCGATAAAGATCGTATGCGGCTGTTCTTTTCCGTTGATGAACACGGCACTCCACTCCGTGAAATTATCACCCTTGACCGTCAGTGTCCGGGTCTCCTCGTTATACAGAGCTTCCGTAAGAATGACTTCTTTCGTACCGAACTGCATATCGCTGGTCGCATAGGGACTCTTTCCGGAGTAAATGATGCGGTTGCCGTAGAGCATGTCATATTCCAGTGTTTTCAGATCATCCTGGTAGGTATCCGCATTGATCTCCCGCAGTTGATGCAGTTTTGTCAGGACACCGTTGTCCATGTGCAGTCGATCCATTACGTAGGAGGAAAGCTGATAGGCTTCCATATCCTTCTTTTCATTCGGGATATATACGCCCGTGGTCCAGATCACATACTCGGTCTGATACAATGTTTCATTGTCCATATCAGAGCCCATGAACGGGAAATCAGGCAGATGGTCGCCGTACAGGATTAAGATGGAAGGTTCAGGCCGCCTTTCCAAAGCTGTGGTCAGCTCTCTCAGGAAATCATCCATTTGACGGATCTGGTTGAGATAATACTCAAACGCTGTGATCTCCGTCTCCGTCCATCCCTCCAACTGACAATCGGTCACCTTGACCAGTTTATATCCCTCGACTTCTTCCTCAGGGTATTTACCATGCCCTTGCACGGAGATCGTATACACAAGGTCCTGGTTTTCGGTGGAATCGAGCACCTGCAGGATCTGATCCGTAAGGATCTTGTCCTTAGCCCAGCCCAGGGGGTTGATCTGGATGCCCTGCATATACTCGATCGATGTGAATGTATCGAAGCCCAGATTAGGATAGACCTTGTTGCGCAAGTAGAAGGTGCCTTTGTTGTTATGGATCATGTGGCTGGTATAGCCTTTTTCGCGCATATTATACGCCATGGATTCACATGTTTCATCCTGCAGGATCGTACTGAACGGATACTCGCCGGGACCGAAATAATCCAGATTCATCCCGCTCAAGATCTCAAATTCCGTATTGGCCGTACCGGCCCCAAAAGAAGGTACCGTCAGGTATCCGGAACAATAGTCTTTTTTCAGGGACTGATAGAACGGTACAGGTGACGTTGAGAACGTCATTCCCTTCAGATGCGTAGGATCGAAGAACGATTCCAGCTGCAGATATATGACGTTGGGCGTGCCCTGCGTAGCTTTATTGCTGACGGGCTCTTCTTCTGTCTTTTTGCCTTTATGCTTTCTCTGCTCTTCCATACCCAGCATCTTGGCGATATCGCGCACGTTACGGGCAGAATATGAGCCCGGTTTGCCAACACCGCGCACAAAGACGCTTTCCGAATACATGGTCACGAATCCATATTGACGATATGCATCCACGATATTGGGGATATTCGTCGCAAGGACCCCTTTGGAAACGAACAGAAAGGCCAGATACGTGACCATGCCGGCGATCGAAAGGACGGAAACCGCGCCGCGGATCGGCCGGCGTTTCCATTTCGGGGATTTTCGGTACAACATCACCATACCGAAGACGATCAACGCTACGACGGCGACGACCACAGCGATCTGCCACACTTTCAGGTATACGGTAATGATCGATTTGACTGATTTCAGCACCAGCACGTCACTGAAAGAAAACGGCGTTGAACGGAAAAACAATATGATACAATTGACAGCGCCCAGAAGGAACCAGATGAGCGCGATCACAGCGGTCGCGAAGACCCGCTTGGAGAAGAACATCGCCAGTGCCAGTGTTCCTGCCAGGATCAAGGTATTGAACAGGAACAGATGCGGCATGGTAAACATATGGATGACCGCTTTGACCAGTGAATGGCGGCTCAGGATCTCGATCACAAGATTCAGGAGCGCAGCCATGATCAGCGTACTGATGACCGGTCGTTTTTCCATCATCCCGGCGACGTAGCTTCTCGCTTTTTTGAGATTTTTCATGAAAACAAATTCCTTTCCAGGCCCGATTAAGGCGCTGTACAGATTTCAGGACGCTTGAGCAGTCCCATGCGATGCAGACAATATGCGTCTGACCAGGCTGGACCTTCCGTGCGCCAGGAAGCGGCGCCGAACCAGTCCAGGCTCTCATCGCAATTATGTACCTGTCCGAAGGTATTGATACGGTTTCCGAACACGATCAAGGGCAGGATCTGTTTTCCCTTTTCCAAAGTTACATACATTTCATATGGTGCCAGAGCCGCGCGGACATCCGGGCCAACCTTCCAGAGAGGTGCGCGGAATTTGGTCGCCTGAACGCGCAGACGGCAAGCTTCCGGCATTTCCACCGGGATCTGATAGACCACGTTCCCACCGTAAAACGGCAGGCCCTGTGTGCACCAATCACCAAAATACAACAAACGGACCGCTTCTGTCAAGACGCACTTTGTCCCCTGGACACGCACGCCGAAATCACCCAGCAGATAACAGCTCTCCAGGTCGGTCCTTGAGGTAAACGGCAGACCGATCTCCAAAAAATGCGTTCCAGGTGTCAGATCCGGGAATGCGATGGTCTCGATCGATTTGTCCGCATAGTATCCGGTCGCCTCTTCCGCAGCCACAGGTGATCCGTCCAGCAGGATCGTGGAATCCATTCTGTTCTCCAAAGCCAGCGACAGGCCGCTTGCCGGGATCTCCGACTCGATGGTATATCGCAGCCAGACACGGTGCCCGCCAGTCTCATCAGTCGGCAACATATACGGTTGATACTCCTTCGTCTGACGCTGCGGATATCCGAGACGTTCCCTCAGGGCACGATCGATCCTGAGGATCTCTTCCACCGGTCGATACGCGGTCTCATCACAACGCCATTCTGCCCGATCCAGCAGGAGGACGTTCGGTTCCTCCAAGGTGACCGGAACAGCGTCCGGAACGTACAGTTCCACACCGTTTTCCGACACAGGATGCAGGTCCAGCAGTTCCGCCGGCCCGCCGTCGGCTTCCGATGGTTCCAGATACAGCAGCAGGCTGTCATGCGCGTACATGCGGACGTCGAGCACCGTATCTCCCGCCTGATAGCCACCCTTGAGCGGTTGGATCTCACCCGTCCATGAATCGTACCATGTGATCTTCCAATGGCCCCGGATCTTCAGCCGGACCGCTTCCTCAGCGGGCTGATCCTTATCGGGCATAAGGGTCCCATGTGCCAGGAACAGCCAGCGTCCGTTTCCATCCTCTCGGTATTGATGCAGCAGATGGTCGGTATGCATACCGGCCTTTTTCCCACATTGCCAGATGATCTCGATCTCGCGCCAGGGTTCCAGCGCCTGCAGGATCCGTGTCCTGGTAAAGGGGATCACCTCGCAGTTCTCCAGGATCTGCTCTGGAAGCAAGGACGGTTCGGCATCCATCAGATCCGGGCGATCGCCCAGAACGAGTACCGTGCCACCTGCTTCAATGAACTGCTGCAGCAACTGCAGCGTCGTCCCGCGCACCGTCTTCATATCCGGTAGGATCAGCACATCGTAGGACATCTGCCCGATCTTCGCCTGCACGGGATCTTTTGTGACGGAACAGACAAGATCCTTCATCAGGCCTTCACTGATATAATCGAAGTCGAATCCGTCGAACAAAAGCCAGCGGTTCAGGTCCGAGAAATGCTGTTCCATTTCTTCCTGCAACGCTCCGGTCCTGTCATTTGGGCCATAGTACAGCCAGAAGCTTTCGATGGGATGCACCACACCGATCCGCACTCTTGGGGTACCGCGGGTCAACGCTGTATTCAATCTGGCGAAATGATCCTCGACTTGTTTATACTCTTTGTACCAGGGAGACTGATATCCGATGCTGGCCGGGTAATCTCTCTTGGCCTCTCCTGCCATACGCATCCATGTGAGGTGATGGACCCGGGTCGTGACCCCCAGTGCGGCTTGCCAATCCCTCTGCAGGACGTGGCCGCGGAAATCGAAGTCCCAGTTGGTGACGCCGTACAACTCACTGGTCACGCCCGGGCAGCCCATCTGATGCGAAGCACTCTGCGCCTGTTTGGCCGTAGTATACTCTCTGCGATCGCACAGCATGTCGATGCCCGGCAGGCCGAAGCCGCGGTAGGAACGCATAGCCTCTCCCAGCATCGCCGTCTGGCTGCGCAGTGTAGGCTCTTCCATCATATGACCTGTCAGAAGCAGCCCATGAGCCTGGCACCAGGCACCGACTGTATCCGCAAAGGCTTCCGCGAACCGCTCACATACATGGTCATGATAACGATAGCGCACGACGGAGACCTGTCCGTCCGCACGTTCCCAGAACAGTTCCGGCAGATGGTCCAGCAGGCTCATCCCATAAGCCTTCTCAAAACTTTCTTCCAGATCATCGGTGAAGGGGATGCGGACGTCCGCAGAAGACGCACTGTCCGGTAATGTCTGCTTGCTGGAGAACTGCGGTTCATCCGTAAAGATCGCAGGAATGGTATCGCCAAAATCCTGCTGATACCGCGCCGCGTAGGCATCGTGCGTCAGATGGACGAAGGCCTGGATCGCCTCCGGTTTCAACGTATCGACGTAGCTCTGGTCGTTCCACCAGGCTTGCGTATCGGCCAGGACCAGATAGGCATAGCGATCTACAGGCGCTTCTGCGGCGGCTCTATGATAGGAAACGAGCAGACCCTCTTCCAGTTCCACCGTATACCGGGCCATTTCATAGAATACATCGTGTGTCAAAGCCATGCCCGGCTTGAAAGGTACGGCTTCTTCCACCTGATCCGCCGTAAAGATCAGCTCTTTCTGCGCGAACTGCGGGTTTTGCGTGACGATACCTGCTCCGGCACCCGAGGGCCATCGATCTTCATCATAGAGCCAGTGCTTCAGGCCGCAGCGTTTCGCTTCATCCAGTGCCGCATCCATCATATGGAAGAACTCTTCACTCAGATAGGGGGTGTCCAGACCGATGCGCACATGGCTGTGGAATCCACCCATGCCCATGTCAGGGAACATATGCACCTGTTCCCGGATCATCTCCTCCTCTAGTCGCGTATTCCACGCCCAGAAAGGAGCGCCGCGGTACACAGCTGCCGGATCACGGAACGTTTCCGACTGCAGCTTTTGATTCTCATTCTCAGGATACAGTTTCATTGGGTACTTCCTTCCAGAGGATATCCGCGTCCTCACGCGGTTTTTCATAATATCCGGGACGGATCCCGGCAGATGCAAATCCCACTTTACTGTATAATCTACGGGCCGGCATGTTGGAGACCCGGACCTCCAGCGTCTGATACAAGATGCCCAAACGGCGGCACAGGCGGTCCATCTCCCAGAGCAGCGCTTCCCCGATCTTCTGGTTGCGGCAGTCCGGCCGCACCGCCACGTTGGTGATATGCGCTTCATCGAAGATCTGCCAAAAACCGGCATAGCCGCAAACCGCACCATCCAGCACGGCCACGATGTAATGTGCCTTGTGTTCTCCCTGCAGTTCATGCAGCATGGACTCCCTGGACCAGGGCTGCGAGAAAGATACGTTTTCGATCTCTAGGACCTGATCCACATCCTCCACCTGCATCGGCCGCAGAGACAGACCTTCTCTCATGACTGCTCCGCCCGCAGCCGGGCTTCACGCTCCCGCTCCGCCTGCGGTTTCCGCAAATAATCGATCTCCACCTGTGCTCCTGGGATGGGCTCTGCGCCTTGCTTAAGAAGACTTTCAGCCAATGCACAGGCGGCGGCCGGCCTGAGTTGATTGAGATGCGCCGGTGCCACGGCAAAAGCTTCGCCGCCGGCTTCTTCCGTTACCGTTCCGGCATCGCCCACCAGGATCGCCGGTCGGTCCTGTCTCTGCAGGAACCTGATCAGGTCCGTGGCCGGTACCACGTCGGGTCCGAACAAAGCCTGCAGCCGACCGTCGATACATTCATAGACCGCCGTATAGACCTGATGCCTGCGGGCATCCATCACAGGTACGATCAGTTCATTGTGCCCTGCCAGGTTGTATGCCAGGACTTCCAGAGTAGACAGCGGCAGTACCGGTTTCTGCCAGCCAAGGCTCAGCCCTTTGACTGTAGCTGCGCCGATGCGCAGGCCTGTGAAGGAGCCGGGACCTTTGGTAAAGGTAAGGAGATCCAGGTCCTGTCCATCCAGCCCGGCCTGTTTCATGATTTCTTCCACCATCGGCATCAGGGTCTGGGAATGCGTCAATCCGTTGGCGACCGCTTCTTCTGCCACGATGATGCCATCACTGTACACAGCGGCACCGGCAGTCTTGGCCGCGGCCTCGATCGCTAAGATCTTCATATCCCGTTCTCCTTTCTGATCGTAATGGAGCGGCAGTCCGGTCCTTCTTCCAGGCGTTTTTCGATGGTGATCCACACCGCGTCCTCCGGCATCTCCTCACGCAGCTGGTCTGCCCACTCGATCAGGCAGACGCCCTTGCCTTCGACGTACTCGTCGAAGCCGATATCGTACAGGCTGTCCCCATCCGGCAACCGATAGATGTCGAAATGATAAAACGGGATCCGTCCTTCATACTCCCGTACGATCGTGAACGTTGGACTGACGACGTCCTCGGTCACGCCAAGACCCGCGGCAAACCCTTTGGCAAAAGCGGTCTTGCCAACGCCAAGGTCTCCCTCAAGGCAGAACACCTGCCCTTTTTCCGCCGAAGACGCAAGCTCTGCCGCCAGTGCTCTTGTCTCCGTCTCACTGTATGTCATCTGCTGTTTCATATAGCACTCCAATAGTGGTTTTTACCTGCTGATTTTACCACAACAGCCTTTGAAACACAAGATGCCCGTCCGATTCCCTTACGGGTCCGGGCGGGCATTCTTTATACAATGATCGATCAATCGAACACATGGCCGGCGGCCGTCGAAGGCTGGAAGATCCGCTCGACCTGTTCCGCGGTCAACGTGACTCCAAAAACCTCCTGATAATAGTTGATGGCTTCCTGCGTCACATCGATGTCGGCGAAAACTTCCGGATACGCGGTCTTGGCCAGCCACAGCAGGGTGACCGGGGTATCGGCACCGGGCGTATAGCTGCGGTACATGCCCAGAGGCATCTTGAAGGCCTGCTGGTTTTTGACCGCATCGATCTCGCTCCAGTCATAGTCCGCGACCGTGTTGTCATACAGGTCTTCCGGTTTCGCGGTATTGAAATTCGTAATGAAGATCAGGTCCGGATCCCAGCTATAGATCTGCTCCATGCTGACGGAGGCGGAATTATCATTGCTGAGTTCTTTGGAAACGTTGATCGCACCGATGGCATCCGCCCAGAACTGGCCGAAGAATTTCTCG
>JAFVHC010000057.1 GCA_017474705.1 Bacillota bacterium | reverse complement strand
GCTCACTTGAAAGTGAGCCACTTTGGTATTACTCTGAACCTATCATGAGGTTCAGAGGTGATCAAAGGTGGTTATAACAGTGAATGATTACAAACAGATCCGACAGCGTTATCTCGCAGGCGAAAGCCAGCGAAGCATTGCGAGATCGCTTGGTATCTCGCGTAATACTGTGAAAAAGTATTGCGCCGGGGAAGCCGTCCCTTGGGAGCGAAAGACTCCAGAAAGGGAATCAACAGTGCTTACCGGGGAGATCGAGGCCTTTATCAGAAACTGCCTCGAAGAAGACAAACTTGTTTCTTTCAAGAAACAGAAGCATACCGCTAAACGCATCTATGACCGTTTAGTCGAGGAAATGGGCTTCACAGGCGGTGAATCTACGATTCGCAGAAAGGTCCGTGAGATCAAAAACACTATGCCACAGGCATTCGTGCCATTACAGTTGATCCAGGAGATGCCATACAGATAGACTGGGGCGAAGCTGACATATATGAAGGCTCCTGTAAAGTCCGGATCAATCTATTCTGTGCAAGACTTTGTTACAGCTGCAGGCCGGTTGTTCTGGCTTATCATAAGCAGAACGAGGAAAGCTTCTACGATGCAATCGTAAAGACTTTCGAAGAGATTGGTGGAGTAACGGCCAGAGTCATCTTTGACAACAGTAAGGTTGCTGTTAAAGATGGATTCGGGGCCAGTGCGCGTCTGCAGCCGGCATACAACGCGCTCAGTGCTCATTACGGCTATGAACCGGTTTTCTGCAATCCAGCAGAAGGTCATGAAAAAGGTCTTGTCGAAGGCCTTGTCGGCTGGGCCAGACGTAACATATGTGTTCCGATCCCGCGGGTATCAAACATAGATGAACTCAACCAGCTGCTGCTGGAACGGTGCCGGAAATATGAAAACACTGTAATAAGAAGTCGTAATGAGAAAGTCGCCGTTCTCATGGCAGAAGAATGCAAACACCTGAGGCCCTTGCCCAGCTATCGTTTCGAAACGGCCAGGTGTGTGGATGCCAGGGTAAACGCGTTTTCAACGGTACGGTTCAAAACGAATACTTATTCCGTGCCGGTAAAGTTCGTTGGGCTGTCCGTCAGTATCAAAGGATATCCCGAAATCATCGAGATCTATTATCGAGGAGTGCGCATCTCAACTCATAACAGGCTTATGGGAAGGAATCAGACTTCCTACCATCTGGATGATTATATGCCGCTTCTTGAAAAACGACCCAGAGCTGTTTTTGACGCAGCCCCGGTAAAACAGAATATTCCGCCCGAAGTACTGGAGCAGCTCAGACTGCAGAAGCCTCATGGAGAACATGTGCTGTCTGTGCTCCGCCACTATGCGGACAGGCAGCTTACGGAAACAGCCCCGGTAATCCGGGATGTTGTCACTGTCAGATCCGTTGATCTTCGTCAGTATGATGATCTCAGTATCGGAAAGAAGGTGGCGGCAAGTGACTGATCCAACATTTGAACAGATACGGATCCTGTCAAAACTGCTCAAAGTTCCGACCTTCATGACTTATAATGATATCCTTCGTCAGGCTGCTCCTAATACGGGCTTTGAGCAACTGCTCCTGACGCTGATGCAGAAGGAGTATGAGCAACGGCAGGAAAACAATAACCGCCGCAGACTGAAACAGGCATGCTTCCCTTATACCAAGACGCTTGATGAGCTGGATATATCACGATACGACGGGAAAATATCAACCGTCTTCATGAATGAACTGGCCAGCTGCCGCTTTATCAACGAGAAGAAAAACCTTGTAATGATCGGCAATCCCGGACGAGGAAAAACACACATCGCCATAGGGATCGGCCTTAAAGCCTGTTCATCCGGCATGAGTGTGTTGTTCAAAAACGCAGCCTCCCTGTCGACGGAACTCGCAGAAGCAAGAGATAATTATTCCCTTGGTAAACTTGAGAAGAGGATCAGAAGTGTTGATCTGTTGATTCTGGATGAGATGGGGTATGTGAGTTTTGACCGTTATCAGTCGGAACTTCTCTTTAAGGTCATCGCTGATCGCAGTGAACGTGGCAGTATCATTGTCACAACCAATCTGCCATTCTCAGAATGGACTGATCTGTTCGAGAATTCCGCAATGGTTGCAGCGCTTGTAGACAGGCTTACATTCAAGTCCTACATACTTGATATGAACGGTGAGTCTTACAGGTTGGAACATACAAAACGCAACTCGTAGGTGGCTCACTTTCAGGTGAGCGAAAGTGGCTCAAAATCAAGCGAGCGCGTGGCTCACTTTATAATTGACATTCATATTCTGTAAGAAGAAAAGTGCGAAAAATGGAGGAGAATAGGCTATAATGTAAGATAGATATGTTGTATCAACGGCTGAGGCACAGGCTGAATGAAGCAGTTGGTTCAAAAAACATGTGGACACTTTGCAAAACACAGGCTGAGCGCGATAATAATTCTTCGTGGCATGTGGGGACGCTTCAGAACACAGGCCAGAAGTGAGGAGTACACATCACAGCATGTGCCGATATCATGATAAAGGACGATCTCTATGGAAATTCGGGTTTTGAAATACTTTTTGACCGTGGCAAGGGAGGAGAGCATCTCCAGGGCGGCGGAGGTGCTGCACCTTACGCAGCCGACGTTGTCCCGGCAGCTGGCGCAGTTGGAGGAAGAGACGGGCGTGCAACTGTTCAAACGCGACAGAACAGTTCATCGAACACATTCGATGCCTTATAGGCATGGGAGAAGCATAAAATCTAAGTATTTGTCATACCTCGACCCCTATGGTAGAATGCAAGTGTAAAAAGAGGACTATAGGAGGTCGAGGTATGAGCCTTTTTCAACGCCTGATCGAACCAAAACGACCGTTGGACGATCAGCGTCAGATATTCACCAACAGCATGCTGAAAGCCATGATCATACCGTTGGTCGTGGAGCAGCTGCTGCAGATGGTGGTGGGCCTGGCGGACACCATGATGGTCAGCTACGCGGGCGAAGCCGTCGTAGCCGGCGTCGGTCTGGACACCATGATCTACACCATCTTCATCTACTTGTTCACAGCCATTTCCGCCGGTGGTTCGGTGGTCGTAGCCCAGTACATCGGCAGTAAAGACCGGAATCATGGGAATCTGGCGGCTTCGCAGATCTTCCATCTGGCTGGCGTGGTCTCCCTGGTCTGCATGGCGCTGATGCTTTTCTTCGGCTCTGCCCTGCTGCAGGTCATGTACCCGGCCACGGAGCCTGAGACCATGGCGGCCTGCAAGACCTATATGTGGATCGTGGCCCTGTCCTTCCCGGCCAACGCGATCTACAATGCCGGTGCGGCTTTGTACCGCACCATGGGCAAGACTTCGGTCACCATGAAAGTGTCGATGCTGGCCAACATCGTAAACGTCGTGGGCAACGCCATCGGTATCTTCGTGCTGCACGCCGGTGCGGCCGGTGTCGCCTGGCCCACCACCTTATCCTGGTATGTGGCGGCCATCGTGATGACGGTGCTGTGCTTCCGCAAGAACCAGCAGGTGCAGGTGGAGCTCAAGCACATGCTGCGCCTGGACGTACGCATGAGCAAAAGGATCCTGGGCGTGGCGATCCCCAATTCCGCGGAGAGCACGCTGTTCCAGGCGGCGAAGGTGGTGCTGGGCATCCTGGTCGCGACCTTCGGCACCTCGCAGATCGCGGCGAATTCCACCGGACAGACCTTCTGGTCCTTGGCGGCCTGCATGGGCACGTCCATGAGCACGGTGTTCATCACGGTCATCGGACAGTGTGTCGGCGCAAGAGACGAGGCGGCCGCGGAGTGGTACATGCGCAAGCTGACCCGGATGTCCGTGGTGCTGGCGGTGCTCTGGAACGCGGCGGTCATGGCGCTGACGCCGATACTTTTACCGCTGTATGATTTAAGCAGTCACACCAAATATCTGATCCTGGTCATCGTGGCCATCCATAATCTGTTCTCGGCGACGGTGCAGCCCTTCGCGATGCCGCTGTCCTCAGGGCTGCGCGCCGCGGGCGACGTCAAGTTCACCATGTGGGCGTCGATCTTCTGCACGGTCATCTGCCGCACGTTCCTTTCCTTCCTGCTGGCCAAGTGGCTGGGCATGGGCGTCATCGGCATCGCGCTGGCGATGGCACTGGATTGGTGCATCAAGACCGGACTGGATATCTGGCGCTTCAGAAGCGGCAAGTGGAAAAACAGACAAGTCATTTGATATACAAAGGAGGCGCAGCACATGGAAAAGTTCATCTACAATGAAAAAGGTCAGGCGATGCCGGCGCAGGTGGTCCCGGTAACGAAAGAGGCATTCGGCCCTAGAGAGAGCACGGAGATCCGCTGGCTGGGCGGCGCGGGCCTGCTGCTGAACGTACGCGGTACGACGATCCTGATCGACCCGCTGCTCACAGGTTTCGATATGCCTGTACTCTTCGATTGTCCCCTTAAGCCGGAGGACGTGCCGAGCCTGGACGCGTACCTGGTGACCCACATCGACAACGATCATTTCAGTAAGGAGACCTGCCTGGCGCTGAAGGACGTGTGCAAGAGCTATCACAGCACCGGCTACGTCGCGGAGGAGATGCGGGCGGCCGGCGTGCCCGGTCAAGGCCACGCCATCGGCGAGACCTTTGCAGTAGGTGAAAACGTGCGAGTCACACCGACACCCGCGAAGCATAACTGGCAGGCATACGTGCCGGACATGGCCTTCCGCACATGGGCGGAAGAGGACTACTGCGGATTTTGGTTCGATACGCCGGACGGAAAGGTCTGGCTGCCGGGCGATTCTCAGCTGCTGGAAAGCCATCTGCACATGGACGCACCGGACGTCATCCTGTTCGATTTCTCGGATAATGACTGGCACATCGGCTTAGAAGGCGCTGTCAAACTGGCGAACGCGTATCCGGAAGCCCGCCTGGTGCTGATCCACTGGGGCACCGTGGACGCGCCGGAATTCACACCGTTCAACGCTGACCCGCAGGATCTGTACGATCGGGTCGTAAATCCTTCCCGCATCTGCCCGATCTGGCCGGGCGAGGCACTTACACTGTAATAAATCAGATAAGGAGAAAATAATGAAATACGTTCAACTGGGCAATTCTGATCTGACCGTTTCCCGCATCTGCTTGGGATGCATGGGCTTTGGCGCACCGATGGCCGGCGGCCACACCTGTACCCTGTCCGAAGAAGAATCCCGCGAGATCATCCGCTACGCGCTGGACCAGGGCATCAATTTCTTCGACACCGCTATGGCGTATGCCGGCGGCACTAGCGAAGAATTCGTCGGCCGCGCACTGCGCGATTTCGCACCGCGCGACCAGTACGTCATCGCGACCAAATACACCCCGATCAGTCCGGCACAGATGGCCGAAGGCATCACCGGCGCCGAGCACATCCGGAACTGCCTGGATGCTTCCTTGAAGCGCCTGGGCACGGATCACATCGACCTGTATATCATGCATATGTGGGATTATCTGACGCCCGTCTATGAGACCATGAGCACCCTGAACGACGCTGTAAAAGCCGGCAAGATCCGTGCGATCGGCGTGTCCAACTGCTACGCCTGGCAGATCGCCAAGGCCAACGCTTTGGCCGAGAAGGAAGGCTTCGCGAAGATCGTATCCATCCAGGGTCATTACAACCTGATCCACCGGGAAGAAGAGCGCGACATGCGTCCGTTCTGCCTGGAGGACAATATCGCCATGACGCCCTACAGTGCTCTGGCTGCGGGCCGTCTGTCCCGTCTGCCCGGCGCCGAGACCACCAAGCGCCTGGAGCAGGATGCGTACGCACGCTTCAAATATGACGCTACCGCGGAGCAAGACAATATCATCATCGGCCGCGTGGCGGAGCTGGCAGAGAAGCGCGGCGTGACCATGACGGAGATCTCGCTGGCGTGGCTGCTGACGAAGGTCACCTCTCCGGTCTGCGGCGCGACGAAAGTACGCCACATCGACGGCCCGGTGCACGCTGTGGACCTGGAGCTCACCGCAGAAGAGATCGCCTGGCTGGAGGAACCCTACGTGCCGCATGCCCTGGCCGGTGTGATGGCGCAGCGCCCCTGGCAGAAGCAGGCGAAATAACGGTCACTAAGGGAGTATAAAAAACGAGTAAACCGTTTTTTCATACTCCCTTTCAAATTTGAAGGCAAAGTGCCAAGACGTTTAGCGGCGTATTACTTGATATATCTTCGAGGCTGGCGTTAGAAAGTAGTCATGAGTGTCAGAGTACTTGAAGGATCATCAAGACCGGCATCAGAAAGTAGCATCCAACGGCACTTTACTGATAATTATTACTACCTTCATCCTAGCCAGTATCAGGTCGCGGATCATGTACTTTCTGGATTTGCACCTTGCAAAGCAAGAAGTATTCAAACCAATCCCGTTACTTCTTGATTTTGACTATGCTATCTTCTGGAAGTAAAGGGTGTTGTTCGGATACTTTCGGCCTGAATACAAGACAATCTGGGAAGTAATGGTCCTGATCAGGCTACTGTCTATAGAATGAAAGCGGGTATCAGAAAGTAAATGGCCTCTTCAAAACAGAATGCAAGCCGGAACAACGCCGGAATGACGCTTGGATCGCGGTTTTCTTACCTGATAAATCGCCCCAAATGCAGTTCGATACTGTAGTTTTTATTTCTGTACCTGATCCTTGAGAAAAATCTCGTTGGATCAGGTATTTTTTTGACCAAAGAAACTGTTTTTCAAGACTTGTTACCGTATGGAAGAAAGACTATAATGGATATCAGGTAAAGTTTTCTCAAATTCGGGCAAATTCTACCCGATCCAGAGAGATCGATCTCAAGAATCAGGTACAGAAAAAAAGATTACCTGATCCAGAAATGAAAGCAGTAAAAATCAGGTAACCACCAAACACAATGAAGAATAACCACCAGGCACAGTGAAAGGAGCAAACAAAATGAAGATCATCGGCGTGGCCTGCAGCGGTCTGGACCGCAGCGTTTCCAGGAAAATGATCGAGGCGTTTTTAAAAGGGGCTGAGGAAGCGGGGCACGAGACGGAGCTGATCCTGATCCATCAGGATCGTCTGGGCTGCACCGGCTGCAAAGGCTGCAAAAACAAGGACTCTTTTTGTGTCCGACAGGACGTGCTGACACACTATTTTGAAGCACTGCCGGAAGCGGATGCCGTGGTCTTAGGCTTCGGCATCTACATGGGCTATCCGCAGGGTGAGGCCTGGACGTTCATGAACCGCCATTACTGCCTGCACAAGAGTTTCGTGGGCGGCGAGTGCAAGATCCGGCCGGGCAAGAAACTGTTTTGTATGGTGGCGCAAGGCGCGCCGGACAATCCGCAGTATCGAGAAAACTGTGATGCAGTGCTCAAGCCTTTCGATGGCTGGGGCTTCGATCGTCAGCCGGTCCTGGTCGCCAGCGGCCGTGAGGCGGAGGCAAAGATCCAGGAAGCCTATGAGCTGGGGAAAAGAGTTTGAGCGCATGATAGGAGGGATCTGCCAATGAGTACACCCGCCTTCATCTGGGATCTGGACGGGACGCTGCTGGATTCCTATGAAGCCATCGTGGCCAGCGCGTGCAAGACGTTCCGGGAGTTCGGCATCGAAATGGACCCGAAAGAAGTGTATCAAGAGGCCATCAGGACCTCGGTCAACCATCTGATCGATGAAGTGGTGCCGCGGATCGGACTTTCTTTTGAGGTGGTAAAGAAAAGGTACTCGGAGATCAATAACGAGGAGCGGCTGAATATCACGCTGATCCACAACGCGAAGGAGATCCTGTCCTGGCTGAAAGAGAACGGTGCCCGCAACTATGTTTTTACGCACAGAGGGACGTCCACGCAGGAAGTACTGAAGAATCTGGATATCTTCGACTATTTCGAGGACATCATCACCGGAAGGGACGGTTTTGCAAGAAAGCCGGACCCGGAAGCGATCGATCATCTGGTGGAAAAACATGGCCTGGACCGGAGTCATACATATTATGTGGGCGACAGGACGATCGATATCGACTGCGCGGCCAATGCCGGCATCCGGAGCATCATGTATCTGCCGGAAGGCAGTTTCGCGAAGCCGAACGGCAAAGAGACTTTCATTGTGAAAGACTTGCTGGAGATCCGCGAAATATGGGGATCTTTATCGATCGGTTCCATGGATCAAAGATCTTTTGCTTATGGCATGATCACGGCGTTCTGCGAGTGTGTGGCCGGTGGATGCAAACGGCTCGCCCTCTCGCCGCCGCTGACGCATGAATTGTTTTTAGAAGTCCGTGATCAGGCGTGTGAGATCATCGAAAAGCACGGGCTGATATGGTTCCACGAGGAGAACCTGGATCTGCCGGAGCCGGAACGGTTCGAGTGGATCCTGATCGCTTTGCGGCCGGAAACGATTGAGCGCTATCAGGCGCTGCGTGCGCAAGGCCTTAATCCGGCACGGTCGTTGGAGCCGTTCGCGGAACTGCTGAGCTACAATGCGGCAGAGAGTGTGCATACCGGCTATGATGCGTGGCGCGAGATCTTTGGTGAGGCCAGGTCATGACGCGCGACACTTTATTTCAATATGCGTTCGACACCTATAGCGTCGAGCCGGACTACCCTTGGATGGAGACGCCGGAAGCGGGTGTCCTGCGGCACCCGGATACGCGCAAGTGGTTCGGCCTGGTGATGCGGGTGCCGGCGCGGTGCATCGGCCACCCGAGCGAGGACTTGATCGACATTTTGAACGTAAAGGCCGACCCGATGTTCATCAGCGTGGTGGTCGGACACGACGGGTTCTACCGGGCGTATCACATGAACAAAGAACACTGGATGACCATCGCCTTGGCGGAGGCGTCGGATGAAGCCATCCGGATGGCGCTGGACCAGAGTTACGAGATGACAGAGAGGAAGAGAAAATGATCAGACCGATCGTCCGGGATATCATGTTTTTGAGCCTGCGGTCAGAGGATGCAACGCAGGCAGATCTTCCCATCGGCCAGGATCTGATGGATACGCTGGCCGCCCATCGGGAGGCCTGCGTCGGTATGGCCGCCAACATGATCGGCGTGCGCAAGCGTGTCATCATCATGCAGATCGGTCTGCTGCCGCTGGTGATGTTCAACCCGGTGATCGTGCAGAGATCATCGCCGTTTGAAACCGAGGAGGGCTGCCTTTCGCTGGATGGCGTGCGCAAAACGACGCGCTATCAGCAGATCGAGGTGGAGTACCGGGATATGCGATGGAAAAAGCACCGCGACAAGTATGCCGGCTGGACCGCACAGATCATCCAGCATGAAGTCGATCACTGCGATGGGATCATTATTTAAGACAAAATATAGAAGGGATTGCGATTGGCAGTCCCTTTTTTGTGTGGAGTTGGTGAAATCGGCGATATTTACGTTCTGGATCAGGATTTCTGTGTTTCAAGACGTAATGGCTGTCGCTGTTTACGTTCTGGATTGGGGTCTTTGTGTTTCAAGACGTAGTGATTGGCCGCTGATTACGTCCCAGATCGAGGGTTCTGCGTTTCAGAACGTAGTAGTTGGTCATGGATTACGTCTTGGAGCCGACCGCCAATACTCCAAGACGTAATTGGGCCTCGTGGGTTACTTTCTGGATTTGACTATCTTCATTTCAAGACGTAACAGCGGGATATCACACGAACACTATGCCATTTTCAGTCCTTCGAGCCCGGTTTTTTGGACATTGCCTGTGCCAAAATGTAGAAAAAACAAGGAGGACCTATCATGGCTAAATATTTTATCATGGATGCGAAGGCCGGCGTCGGAGAGGGCGGGATCGCCTGCGGACCGGTCAGTGGGCCGGTGGTGGCCGAGGTGCAAGTGCGGGACGAAGCCGGGCAGGAATGCTTCATTTCCCTGGCTGAGGTGGATGGCATCCCCAATGTTTTCAGGACGGACCGCAGCACGTTCCGGGAGCAGCTCACCTTCGACATGGACGATGCGATGATCGAGTGGCTCAACGATTGTTATGTGGATACCGGTGAGTATGAGGAGATCCTTACGGATCCGGATCCCAAGTGGTACGACGTGTATCGCTATCTGATCTATCTGGTACGGTGCGATGCCGGGGCAGAGCGCTCCTTCATCGATGCTACCAAGGGTTGCTGGACCGATGAGATCCGCATACCGAT
>JAFVHC010000056.1 GCA_017474705.1 Bacillota bacterium | reverse complement strand
TCAGGTCGTTGGTCATGGAATTGATGGCCTCTGCCAGCTGACCGATCTCATCATTGCTGGTCACCACGATCTCCTTGGAGAAATCCCCGTCCGCGATCGCACGGGAAATATCCTTCATTTCGCTGACCGGCTGGATGATATTGTTGGTATGGATCAGGATCATGACCATGGCGATGATGGATACGAAGACCATCGCGATGACGATCGTACCGAATACGACCCACTGCGGCGTGTTGACACGGGCCGTCGAAAGATTAAGGATGACGGCGCCGGTATTCATGGTCTGCTGCATAACACCCATCAGATTGAACTTCTCGATGTAATCCTGCTGGTAGGCAATGGTCACCGTGCTTTCATCGAAGATCTCCGGGAACGCGTTTTTGGTGAATTCCATATCCTGTCCGTTGAGAACGCTCGCGATCTGCTGCTGGGTATGGCGGGTCATATTGCGCTGCAGACGCTCACGCTCCGCACCGCCTTCTTCTCCGTAGCAATAGACCTCGATACTGCCAGTGCGGCTGCGTGTGCAGAACCAGATCGTAATATCCATGGCCTGAGCAGCCGTATTCAGCCGGGACTGCGAGGTGGACTCGTTGAAGTCGGTCTCGGTCAGCACCTGATTGATGATCTCACGCGTCTTCATGAGGTCATCCTCCTGACGGGAGCGGAAATAGGAATGCAGGAACGTCAGCGTGATACCTGCCACCATGACCAGCACCAGTGCGAGGATGATCAGATAGACCCGTAAAAACTTCGTTCGGATCGAAACAAACGTACCGGTCATGGAACACTCACTTTACTTCGAATTTATACCCGACGCCCCAGACGGTCTTGATGCTCCAGGAGCCATTGTCCTCTCCCTGATCCAGTTTCTCCCGGATCCGTTTGATGTGTACGTCGACCGTACGGGTATCTCCATAGTATTCATAGCCCCAGATCTGATTGAGCAGCTGCTCACGGGTGAAGACCTGGTTGGGATGCGAGGCAAGAAAATGCAGCAGTTCCAGTTCCTTCGGCGGCATTTCGATGTCCCGATCCCGGAAGGTAACGGAATAATTGGACAGATTGATGACCAAGCCCGGATAGGAGATCTTTTTATCGTTCCCTCTCTCGGGGACTGCAGAGCGGCGCAGAACGGCCTTCACGCGGGCGACGAGTTCCTTCGTATCGAAGGGTTTGACCATATAATCATCCGCACCAAGTTCCAGGCCAAGGACTTTGTCGAAGGTCTCACCCTTCGCCGTCAGCATGATGATCGTCACTGCACTGTCCTTGCGGACCGTACGGCAGACCTCATAACCGTCCATTTCCGGCATCATGATGTCAAGAACGATCAGATCCGCAGCATAGGACTTGAGGATCTCCAAAGCCTGGCGTCCGTTTTCCGCTTTACGAGTCTCGAACCCTTCTTTCTCCAAGTACAAAGAAATGAGCTCAGCGATATTCGCGTCATCATCAGCGATCAATATCTTCTGTTTCGTACTCATATGATCTCCTTTTTAGTGGCTTTTCATTTCAACAATGGTCACGCCGGATTCGCCTTCGCCATATGTGCCAAGGCGATAGGAACGGACCAGTTTGGAGCGTTTCAGGAACTGCTGGCAGGCTTTACGCAGCACTCCGGTACCTTTGCCATGGATGACAGTGACCTTTGGGACCCCGGCAAGATAGGCATCGTCCAGGTATTTATCCAGTACGGAGAGTGCCTCTTCCGTGGTCATGCCGCGCAGATCGACCTCCAGGTGGATCGACTGGGCTTTGCCGAAAGAACCGGCACTGGTGCCCTTGCCGCCTGAAGATCTTGGCCCAGGCTGTGTTTCCTCACCTTCGATGCTTTCAACGTCGCTGACCTTGATCTGCATCTTCATGATGCCCGCCTGGATCATCAGTCTTCCTCGATTGTCCGGCGCCTGCTGGACCGTACAGATCTGATCGAATCCTTTCATTTTGATCTGGACTCCGGGCTTCAGATCCTCCGTCCGTATCTGGCGCACAGCGTCAGTATCCTCTTTTTCGGACTGTTTGCGGGCTTTATTGGCTTCTTCTCTAAGACGCGTACGCATCTGTTCCAGCGCGCGGATATCGACCGTCTGACCCTCACGGATCAACCGGTTCATTTCTCTGAGTGTTTCGTCCGCTTCCGCTTTTGCCTTCTGCAGTACGTCTCTGGCCTCTTCCCTGGCCTTCTGCAGGATCAATTCTTTCTGATCATCCAGCGTTCGTTTCTCGCTTTCGACCTGATTCTTCAGACGATCGGCCTCTTTGCGCAGGCTTTCGATGCGGGCTTGCTCTTCTTCCTGTGCCCTGCGGCGCAGCTCCAGATCGGTCATCATTTCTTCGAACTGGACATCGTTGGATTCCAGCAGAT
>JAFVHC010000055.1 GCA_017474705.1 Bacillota bacterium | reverse complement strand
GTGATCTTCTCGATGGACCACTCCAGACCATCCGGGAATTCCGATGCCGCCAGCGACAGGCCGCCGCCGATCAGGACCGCGCAGATGACCAGGATGACCGCTGTGGTGCGCATCGAGAAACGGCCTTGCGCCTTCGTACCGCTGTTACCATACAGCAGTTCCGGCCGTGCTTCGTATACAAAAAGCAGGACCGCGGCGGTGATCAGACCCTCCACCAGACCGATGGCCAGGTGGATCGGCTGCATAACGCCCACGAAGGTGCCGAACGGCAGTGAAGAGATACCAGAGATGCCTGTCTGCAGCACGACACTGAAAGCACCTAACTGAAGCGTAAGGACGCACCCCAGGATAGAGGCAAGAATGATCTTCCCACGGCTGAAACCATTCTTCATGATGGGCAGCCAGATCAACAGTGTGCCAACAAAGCAACCGTAAAACGCCATATTCCAAACATTGCAGCCCAGTGCCAGAAGACCGCCGTCCGCGAACAGCAGGCACTGGATCAACAAAACTGAGATCATCGTCAGGAACCCCGCGTAGGGACCTAACAAAGCTGATAATAGCATACCCCCGCACAAATGTCCACTGGAACCGGTACCGGGGATGGTAAAGTTGATCATCTGTGTGGCAAAAACGAACGCCCCCATGATACCCATCAACGGGATCTTCTTGGTCAGGTCCTCATCTTCACGCACTTTTTTGATGGATACGACCGCCGCTGCTGCTGAGGCTGCGTACATCACGCCGCCGACAGCCGGACTGATCAAAGCGTCCGCCATATGCATAAGGCAATTCCTCCCTTGACTAAAACTACGAAAAGTATACCACTTCGGTCGGGATCCACGTAAGCCCCCCAGGGGGATAGAATTTTGCATAAATATACCCCGAAGCTCTCGGGGCACGGATATTTTACTGCATCGGATTCGCTTTGGTCTGCCGGATCAGATAATCCAGGCGATCGACCTTGCGCTGGCATTCATGGAGTTCTTCCATCAAAACACAGCGGCATTTCCTGAAGTGCCGGAGCAATGCCTCGGTATCACCCGCCTCATAGAGCTGTTCTGCTTTCTCCAAAGCCTCACCCTTGCAGCCTGCGTCTTTCATGTTCAAAAGGATCTTGTCTCGTTCTTGTCCCATTTCGGTCTCCCCTTTTTCTTTGCTGCTTGTATTATAAAGCCTTTACGAAACTCGCACAAATGGTTATAATGAATTTCATGATATGCGCGTTTTGAATATCACATGTCATAGAAACTAAGGAGGAGATCTCATGGAGATACGTACACTGCGCTATTTTCTGGCTGTCGCGCGGGAAGAGAATATGACGCGGGCTGCCGATCTGCTGCATGTGACACAGCCGACTCTGTCCAAGCAGTTGAAAGCCCTTGAAGATGAATTGGGCAAGAAACTATTCATCCGGCACAGTTTCAGTCTGAGCCTGACGGAAGAAGGCATCCTCCTGCGGGACCGGGCGGAAGATCTGGTATCCATGGCGGATAAGATCGAGCAGGAATTCCTGTCGTTGGACGACATTACAGGCGGCGACATCTATTTCGGCCTGGCGGAATCCTATCAGATCCGGTATCTGGCCCGGGAGATCCAGAGATTCAAGACCGCCTATCCGAAAATGCGGTATCACATCTCCAGCGGCGACACGGAGCAGGTCACAGAAAAGCTGGATAAAGGACTCCTGGACTTTGCCGTCATCTGCACTGTCCCGGATGAAACCAAATATGAATACCTTCTGTTCCCGGAAGCGGACTATTTCGGAGCCGTCCTGCCCGCGGATGATCTCTTGGCAGAAAAAGACTGCATCACTGCGGAGGATCTGGCAGGGCAGCCGCTCTTCTGTTCCGAACAAAGTTGGAACCATGACATCAGGCCCTGGGCTAAGGATCGTTTTTCTGAACTGCAACTGGAAGGATCGTTCCGACTGTCCTACAACGGGTCCATGTTCGCGAAAGAAGGCCTCGGGATCCTCTTGACCCTGAACGATCTGATCGATACATCGCCGGGCAGCGGCATGGTCTTCCGGCCCCTCGAACCCAGGCTGGAAATGAACATGTATCTGATCTGGAACAAATACCAGAGTTTTACCCCCATCGCGGAAAAGTTTCTGGAACAGATCCGCACCTCGTTTGGCAAGTAACATGAAAAACCGCGGCAAGACTGCAATCCTGCCGCGGTTCTTTTTTGTTTTAGGATCATGATTCTGCAACGACTTTGATCTCGGTGCAGCCGACGCCGTCGACCCACGCTTTGACCGCGATCTCGCCCGGCTCGTCCGCTACGACAGCCGCCATCGCACGGCCTTCATAGGCCTTGCAGTATGGAGTGCCGTAGTTTTCCTCTGTGCAGGGGTTGCCGGATCCGATGCCCGCCAGACGGCCTGCACCAGTCACTTCGATGTTGATCACGGAAGTCTCGTACGGTACGCGTGCACCTTCTTCGTCCACGATGGTCAGTGCCACGTAGGACAGGTCCTGGCGGTCCGCCTTGATGGTCGGACGATCTGCGCAGGCAGTGACATTCGCCGCTTTACCCGTCGTCTTCAGACAGCAGCGCGCGATCTCTTTGCCATCACGATAGGCCACCGCTTCCACGGTACCCTTCTCGTACGGGATCTCCAGAGACGCTTCCAGCTTCTCCACCGCAGCCTTGCCGCAAGATACACCGTTCAGGAAGAACTCGACTTCGTTCGCATCCGCGTAGGCGTCCACTTTGACCGGTTTGCCCAGCCACTCGTCATCGAAGGTCCAGGTATCTTCCACATCTCTCCAGTGCCAGCCCGTGCCCCAGAAGGTGTCGCCGTTATGGCAGGGATGCGTCGTGTACAAGGCCATCTTGTCACTATGGCCGTCGAAAGCTTCCCACATGATCTCACGATAGTAGGACTGGCCGGTACGATAGCCGCACAGATCCATGTCGCCCTGGAAGCAGCTGCGCCATGGCCAAGGACCGGTAAATCCATGGTCCAGTCCTGTGGAATCCCAGACGACACGGCCGACACCGGCTTCGCCCAGGTTGTCATAGGCGGTCCATACGAAATCGCCGATGACATGGCTGTTTTTCATCGTAGCTTCCCAGTAATCATAGGTTTTGAACGGATGGGTCTCCGTGCCCATGATCACGCGGCCTGGGAACTTCTCCTTGTCCCCTTCATAGCGGTAGAACAGGTAATTGTAACCGACGATATCCAACGCTGCCGCAAACGAGGCTGTCTTGCCGCCCCAGTCATCCTTCTTTCGGATGTCCGCGCGCAGGTTCTCCATATTGACGTTCTCCGGTCCACCGGCTTCCTTGACCGCTTTCGCAAAGGCCTCCGCGTCAAAGGTGCCATTGATGGCCGATGTGATAAAATGGGTATTGTCCAGCGAACGGATCTTCTCGGCAAGCTTGTGTGCCCAATTGTACCCGTTATTGCTGCCATCGCGCTCGCCGATCTCATTGCCGATGGAATAGGTGAAAACGCAGGGATGATTGCGGTCGCGTTTGACCATGTACTCGATGTCCCGCTCCCACCACTCATTGAAATACAGGTGATAATCCATGGCCACCTTGCCGTTCTGCCAGGTATCGAAGGCCTCGTCCAGCAGGATGATGCCTTCACGGTCGCAGACCTTCAGCATTTCCAATGACGGCGGATAGTGGCTGATACGCACAGCGTTATAACCGGCGCTTTTCAGGATCTGGATCTTGCGCTCTTCTGCTCTCGGCCAGGCCGCGGCGCCCAGGAACGCAGCATCATGATGGATGCAGCCGCCTTTGAGTTTCAGCGGTCTGCCGTTCAGGCGCAGGCCGTTCTCACTGTCCACCTCAAACTTGCGGATACCGAAGGTATTCTCCAATGTTTCTTTCGGCTGTCCTTCCGCGATGACCGTGGTCTTCATAGTGTACAGATAAGGGGTCTCCGTATCCCACAGGTGCGGTTCCTTGACCAGGACCTGCACCATGGACCGGGACTTTTCACCCGGTACTGCAGTCAGTTTGACAGAACCCATGGCCACTTCCTGACCTTCCGCATCCAGGACCGTCACTGTGACAGTGACCTTGTCCTCTGTCCGTTTCATGGTGGATACGTCGACCTGGGCACGGACGATGGCCCGCTCTTTCGAGACTTCCGGTGTAGAAATGAATACGTCCCAAGGCTCGATCGAGACTGGTTCACCGACCCACAGGCTGACGCCGCGATAGAGGCCGCCGCCGGAATACCAACGCGTAGATGGCTGACGACTCTGCGTCGTGATGATCAACCGGTTGTCACCCTCCCGCACATAGGCGGACAGATCCACCAGATGAGCCGTGTAGCCATAAGGATGCTTATCGATGACTCGGCCGTTCAGCAGGACCTCTGCGTTCATGTAGGCACCATCGATATCCAGCAGGATCTTTTTTCCGATCCACTCAGCCGGGATCTCCAGATTTTTTTCATAGGTGCCACGGCCTTCACCGAAATATCCGTTTGCCGCAGCCCCGGCCGCATCTTTGGAACGTGGTTTGGTGTAGATGAAATCGTGCGGAAGATCCACGAGCTTCATATCCGGTCCCGGAGTGCCCATACGGGGTGACAGTCGATTGTTGTCATGGAACTGCCATCCCAGATTCAGACTGATGTTTTTCATGATACTTCTCCTTTAAAACAACGGGCCCCCGCACAGGAAGCCCGTTGTAATATACTTATTCCGCAACGACTTTGATCTCGGTGCAGCCGACGCCGTCGACCCATACTTTGACCGTGATCTCGCCCGGCTCGTCCGCTACGACCGCCGCCATCGCTCGGCCTTCATAGGCTTTGCAGTACGGCGTGCCATAGTTTTCTTCCGTGCAGGGGTTGCCGGAACCGATGCCCGCCAGACGGCCTGCTCCAGTTACTTCGATGTTGATCACGGAAGTCTCGTACGGTACACGCGCACCCTCTGCATCCACGATGGTCAGCGCCACATAGGACAGGTCCTGACGGTCTGCCTTGATGGTCGGACGGTCTGCGCAGGCAGTGACGTTCGCCGCTTTGCCCGTCGTCTTCAGGCAACAGCGTGCGATTTCTTTACCTTCACGATAGGCCACCGCTTCCACGGTACCTTTTTCGTACGGGATCTCCAGAGACGCTTCCAGCTTCTCCACCGGGGCCTTGCCACAAGATACGCCGTTCAGGAAGAACTCGACCTCGTCCGCGTCCGCGTAGGCATCCACCTTGACCGGCTTGCCCAGCCACTCGTCATCGAAGGTCCAGGTATCTTCCACGTCTCTCCAGTGCCAGCCGGTGCCCCAGAAGGTGTCGCCGTTATGGCAAGGATGCGTCGTGTACAAGGCCATTTTGTCACTATGGCCGTCGAAGGCCTCCCACATGATCTCACGATAGTAGGACTGGCCGGTACGATAACCGCACAGGTCCATGTCGCCCTGGAAGCAGCTGCGCCACGGATACTGGCCCATGAAACCATGGTCCTCACCGGTGGAATCCCAGACGACACGGCCGACACCAGCCTCGCCCAGGTTGTCGTACGCGGTCCAGATGAAATCGCCGATGACATGGCTGTTCTTCATCGTGGCTTCCCAGTAATCATAGGTATTGAACGGATGGGTCTCCGTGCCCATGATCACGCGGCCCGGGAACTTCTCTTTATCGGATCCATAGCGCTGGAACAGATAGTTGTAGCCCACGATGTCCAGGGCGGACGCATAATCTGCCGTCTTGGTGCCCCAGTTGTCGCGCTTCTTCATATCCTGCTCCAGGTTCTGGATGTTGACCTTTTCGATATCTCCAGCGTCTTCCAAAGCCTTCTCGAACGCATCCGCGTCGAAAATGCCGCAGATGGCGGAAGTGATGAAATGGGTGTTGTCCAGGGAGCGGATCTTGTCCGCCAGCTTGTGGGCCCAATAGTAACCATTGCCGGAACCATCGCGCTCGCCGATCTCGTTGCCGATGGAATATGTGAAGACGCAGGGATGGTTGCGGTCGCGCTTGACCATGTACTCGATGTCGCGCTCCCACCACTCCTCGAAATACAGGTGGTAGTCCATCGCGACTTTACCGATGCGCCAGCAGTCAAAAGCTTCGTCCAAAAGGATGATACCTTCACGATCGCAGGCTTTAAGCATTTCCAATGAAGGCGGATAGTGGCTGATGCGCACTGCGTTATAACCGGCACTTTTCAGGATCTGGATCTTGCGCTCTTCCGCTCTCGGCCAGGCGGCAGAACCCAGGAACGCGGCATCATGATGGATGCAGCCGCCCTTGAGCTTGATAGGCTCGCCGTTCAGGCGCAGGCCGTTCTCACTGTCCACCTCGAACTTGCGGATACCAAAGACGGTCTCGACGGTTTCATCGTCCTGTCCGGGAACGACGACCGTGGTCTTCAAAGTATAGAGGTTCGGTGTCACCGTATTCCACAATGCCGGTTCTTTCACTTCCATCCAGATGGCGGACTTGATCTTCTGACCGGGTTCTACGTGGCTGAGGATCTCGCCGCAGGCGACGCTGGTGCCGCAAGGCGCGATGATCTCGGCCTTTACGATCGCGCTGCTGCGCACGCTGTGCAGTGTAGAAATGGAGACTTCCGCCTTGATGATGGCCCGCTCCTTGGAGACTTCAGGCGTAGTGACGAACACGTCCCACGGCTCGACGCCTACCGGCTCGCCGACCCACAGGCTGACGCTGCGGTACAAGCCGCCGCCGGAATACCAGCGCGTCGATGGCTGACGGCTCTGGGTCGTGATCATCAGTTTGTTCTTGCCGGCCTTGACATGGTTGGTCAGGTCCACTAGATATGGCGTATATCCATAGGGGTGCATGTCCAGGAGCTCTTTGTTCAGCGTGATCTCCGCGTTCATGTATGCACCGTCGATATCCAGGATGATCCTCTTGCCGATACATTCTTCCGGGATCTCCAGATCCTTCTCATACACGCCGCGGCCTTCACCGAATAACCATTCGGAGAACCACCGGCCGCTTCAGCACTGCGTGGCTTGGTATAGATGAAATCATGCGGCAGGTCGATGTTCTGATTTTCCATGCCGGGAGCACCGGGGAACGCGAACATCTGGTTGTTGTCACGGAACTGCCAGCCTAAATTCAAGTTATACTTCTGCATAAAAAAACTCCTTTCCGAAAAAACGATTTACATGTTAATCATAGTATATCGTTTTCCCGGAAAGGTGTCAATCGATGTTTCCGTGCAATACCTGTATTATATTTTCCAAGTCTGCGCAGAAGGTCCGGCAGGGTGGCTTCAAAATCCACACCGTACCAAGGCTTCTCAGGATTCTTCAGCGTGACCCTGATGGTCTCGGCGGTGTAATCCGCAGCGATGGCCAGTGCTTCTTCCAACGGACGGCCCTGCACGACAGCTCCCACGGCCACGCTGGAGAACAGGTCTCCCGTGCCATGGTAGGACGCATCGACCCGATCGTTCTGATAGCAGAACGTACGGCCGGTCTCTGTCTCCAGACCATACACACCGGTCTTGCCTTCGGAAAGAGAGACACCCGTCAGCACTACGGTCTTCGCGCCGAGCTTCGCAAGCTTGCGCAGCAGACCCAGCACATAGGCTTCATCATAGACTTCTTTATATTCCGTACCGGTCATGAAGCAGGCCTCAGTGATGTTCGGCACGATGATGTCCGCTTCCCCGCAAAGCCCAGCGTTCAGCGCGGCATAGGCCTCATCGAAAGCCGGGTACATCTTGCCATTGTCCGCCATGACGGGATCGATAAAGATCATGGTGTCATCCGTCTTGAACATACGGAAGATCTGCTTCACGATCTCGATCTCCTCTGCGGAGCCAAGATAGCCGGTATAGATGGCATCGAAGGTGATGCCCTCGCTCTTCCAGTGTTCGACGATCGGCATCAACTGATCCGTCAGATCCTTCACTGTGAAGTTTTTGAACATGGTATGGGTGGACAAAACCGCTGTCGGTAAAATGACTGTCTCCACGCCCATGGCGGAGATCACCGGCAATGCGATCGTGATCGAGCATTTTCCGAAGCAGGAGATGTCCTGGATCGTAAGAATCTTTTTCATACTGCTTAAACTCCTTTTCTCAAGATTCTGCTACATTATACCGCGGGCTCTCTTTCGATGCTATCCACAGAATCACCATATTTTATGCTTTAAATCGGAATACTTTTTTGCATTTCTGTGATGATTCGGCTATACTGTTCACAAACCATGAAAGAAAGGACTTTTCTCATGACCCGATATACTTTGGCCGCCAGGGTCCTGCCGGATCAGGGCGAAGTATTCCGAATGACTTTAGGCCGGGTCTGGCCCGCGATCCGTGACTTTCTTGAAACCAATGCTTTGCACAACTTCTCCCTTTGGCAGGCGGATGATCTGGTCTTCGCCTATGCGGAAGGAAATGAAACCCGTCCGGATGTCTCCACGCTTTTGACGCCTTTCGACGGTCTTCTGGAAGTCCTGCCGCATCCCATGCGCCTGATGTATTCTGACGTCGGCATCGTACGGGAAGACAAGCACCTGATCCGTCATCGGGTCTTCATGACGCAGCTGGTGCCCGGCGCCGAGAAAGAATACAAACATCGTCATGACGTGCTGGCGGAGGAAAGTCTTGCCGCACGCGGCGGTGCTCCCGATCCCGGTCCGGACAGCAACTTCACCATCTGGTCCTCCGGCGGATATATCTTCGGTTATGATGAGATCGATGTGACCATGGAACATCCGCAGACAAAAGAAGAACGGGCCTCCACCGTTGCCTGGGAGACCCGTATGTTCGAGATCATGCATTGGATCACCAACGACTGCGACTGGATCAGCGGGGAACACCACGCGGCCGTGCAGCGATTGGCACATTATTGATGGTCAGGCTTCAAACAGCGGCGTGCTGAAATAACGCTCGCCGGTATCCGGCAGCACGGTGACCACCGTCTTTCCCTTGCCCAGCAGGCGGGCCAGTTTGATGGCCGCGCACACGTTGGTGCCACTGGAAATGCCACAGAGGATGCCTTCCTTTTTAGCAAGTTTCTTGGTGGTTTCCATCGCCTCTTCATCTGTGACGATGAAGATCATATCATAGATGTGCTGGTCCAGGATATCCGGGATCAGACCGTCGCCGATGCCCATCTGAAGATGTGTGCCTATACTGCCGCCGGAAAGGATGGCAGCATTTTCGGGCTCCACGGCGCAGATCTGGATATGTGGATTTTTCTCTTTCAGGACCCGGCCGATGCCACTGATCGTACCGCCGGTGCCGATACCGGAACAGAACGCATCGATCGGACCGTCCACCTGTTCCAGGATCTCCAGACCGGTGGCTTCCAGATGCGCTTTCAGATTGTCCGGATTGCTGAACTGATCCGGGACGTAGACCTTTGGATCCTCCGCCTGCATCTGCTTTGCCAGCTTGATGCAGTTTTGGATGCATTCACCAATGTTGTTGTCATCGTGCACTAAACGGACTTCTGCCCCGTACTGGCTCACCAGCAGGCGCCGCTCATGGCTGACGGAATCCGGCATGATGATGATCACTTTATAGCCTTTGACCGCACCGACGAGCGCAAGGCCGATGCCCTGATTGCCGCTTGTCGGCTCCACGATGATGGAATCCGGCTTAAGATCCCCCCGTTTTTCCGCTTCTTCGATCATTTTCAGGGCGGTACGGGTCTTGATGGAACCGCCGATGTTCAAGCCTTCATATTTGACCAGGATGCGTGCATCCTCCGGTCCCGTCATATGATTCAACCGGATCATCGGCGTATGGCCGACGGCTTCCAGTATGTTTTGATAGATCATGACAAAACTCCTTTATTGCAGATAGAGTTTTATTATAATTGAATTTCCCATAAAAAACAAGTGATTTCAACCACAGCTGCGGAAAGCGAGAATAAGATACTATGGCGAACATCATGTTGACAGACAGCTGCAATCTGCGGGGAGCCGCTCACCCATCCGAAATTCGAGTCTTT
>JAFVHC010000054.1 GCA_017474705.1 Bacillota bacterium | reverse complement strand
CGTCGTGTACTGGTAATAGGTCTCTCCCTCCAGGACCTTGGGGCCACGATAGAAGAAACCGCCGTGGATCGCTTTCGTGAAATCCCCTTTCTGCGGAACACCGTCCACCATCTGATAGCTGGTGGTCAGGCGCAGACCTGCGGGGCCGTCCGCGAGTACCAGGCTCGGCAACCCTTGCTCTTCCGCACAGGCACTGGTCTGCGCTGCGGAACCCGGCACACGGCTGCCCGCGGAACCGATGGTGCTGCCCTGGCCGGCGGTAACGTCACCGGTGGCCAACTGGATCAGCTGATCCAACGTCAATGTATCGACAAATGCGCGGACCTCAGGATCCGTATCCTCATAGCCCGGATCATATGCGATGGTCTCGATCTCCACGTCAGCCTGCGATACGGAAAGTCCGCTTTCCTGCACTTCGTTCAGATCGGCGGCGCGCTTAGCGGCCGTCATCTCGGCATCCGACTTCTTCTCTTCCAGCGGCTCCTGGATCGGACAGATATGCTCTGTCTTCACGAAAGTGATCTCTTCCTCGACGTTGATGGCACGGATCGGAGCCGCTTCCGCGATGCAGGTGCCGACGTAGAGGATGGCATCGCCCGCCTCCAGGATCCAGGCCGCCTGCGCTTCATCATAGGAAGCCAGATCGTACAGAGAGAAAATCATTTCGACTTCTTCCGAAGCACCGGGTTCCAGCAGGCTGGTTTTTTTGAAGGCCACCAGACGGCGGTATTCTTTATCCAGACGGCTGCCGGGACAGGAAGCGTACACCTGCACGACCTCTTTGCCGGCCACGTCGCCGGTGTTGGTCACTTCCGCCTGCACACAGATCAGCGGAACCAGCCCGGTCTTATCCAGAGTGACACCGGTCTCTCGCACGGAAAACTCTGTGTAGGACAGGCCGAATCCGAAGGGGAACCGCACCGGGATGTCGAAGGTATCGAAATACCGATAACCCACGTAAATACCTTCATGATAGTACTCTTTTTCCAGGCCGGACAGATAGGAGAAGGTCTCCGCATTGGGGAAATCCTCGTACTTGTAGGGCCAGGTGTCCGTCAGTTTACCGGACGGAACGACTTTGCCGAACAGCACATCCGCAACGGCATTGCCGGCTTCCATGCCGGGCTGCACGACGTACAAAACGGTCGTGATGTTGGGCTCTTCATCCAGGAAGGACAGATCGATCAGACTGCCGGAATTGATGACCACAACGACCTTGTCATACAGCGCGCAGATCTTCTTAAGTTCTGTACGCTCCCCTTCGGTCAACTGATAATCACCGGGGACGTTATGACGATCCGCACCTTCACCGGCGGTACGGGCAATGACGAAGATGGCGGTGTCGGTATCTTCCCGGACCGGTTCCCGGCCGCTCGGGGTCACGAACGGGGTCTGCGCCATAGCATAGAACATACGCTGTCCTTCATCAACTTTCTTCCAGATCACATCGCGCCATGCGACACGCGCTTCATCATAGCGGGTCTTCATGTCCTCGAGCCAGGCTTCATTGGCCAAAGGGACACCGGCATTGCGGATCCCATCTGCGATATGGACGATCTCCCGGGTATTGACGTCGCCGGAACCGGAACCACCCTTGATGGTCGCGATGGCGCCGGCGCCGTAAAGAGCTACCTTCGCCGTCGGATCCAAAGGCAGAGTTTTTCCTTCATTCTTCAACAGGACCATACCCTGCGTCGCGGCCTTGCGCGCGATCAGGCGATGTTCTGCTTCATAGGGACGGGGGTCGGCACTGCGGGTGCCGGAGATCTTGTACTGCATAGCTTTGCCCTCCTTAGTGTATTGAATCGCGTTTATCACGAGATCTTTCATTTTCAGTATAAAGAACAGACCTTTCGCTTGTCAAGTGACCATCCTGTTACATATGCAGATCGTGGTTTTCATCTATGCTGTCACTCAGTTCAAACAGGAGCTTAGCGATCTGTTCGGTACTTTCTTTGTAACCGCTCTCGATCCAATGGATGATCACATACAGACTGCCATACATAAGGAAAGAAAGAACGTACTGGGTACGTGTATCATCACCATACATCGGCAGTTCACTTCCGATCAAATGTCTGAGTTCCTCGACGAAACGGCGGCGGAAACTTTCACTGTCATCTCTGCAAAGCAGCGTCCGAAACATCAGATCGTTCTTTTTCACGTATTCGAGGAAAGCCAGCACCAGTTTCGTGGTCCGGCGATCGGTGTGGATGTGTTTCATATGCTCTACCGTCTGCTCCATGACCTGGCGCTCAGCGTCTTCCAGCAAGGCCATTTGGTCCGTATAGTGCAGATAGAAAGTCGTCCGGTTCAGGTCTGCTTTTTCACACAGAGCACGGATCGTGATCTGCGTGATCGGTTTTTCCTGCATCAACTCGATGAGCGCGGTGCGCAGCAGGAGTTTTGTCATTTGTGTACGGCGGTTTTCTGTGGGCATAAACATCTCCCTTTTTCTGATTCTATCGACATATTTCGCGGATCTGTCGATATCTGAACAATCCGCAACTATCTGTTTATTGCAAAATCGACACTGTGTCGATATAATGATATCAGTGTTAACGAAATATGTCAATGGACAAGGAGACATACCCATGAAAAGTCTTTCTCTTCCTGCTTCTCGGGCGACCGGGGAACACGTCGGCCGCAAAGAAAAATGGTTCGGTTATCTGATCGGTCCTACCGGGGCTCTGCTGCTGAACGCGGTCCTGGCCGTCTATTTGAACGTTTTCTACACGGACGTTCTGAAACTGACCGGCGTCTGGGGCGGCGCTTTCCTGATGGTCTTCCCCATCATCTCGAAAGTCATCGACGCGATCACCAATATCGTGATGGGTCAGGTGATCGAAAGGACGCGCACCAAGGAAGGTAAAGCCCGTCCCTGGATGCTGCTGGCCGCGGTCCTGCTGCCGATCACCGGGATCCTGCTGTTCACCGTGCCCCAGGCTTCCGAAACCGTGCAGATCATCTGGGTCGTCCTGTCCTTCAACCTGTTCTATTCTCTGGCTTTCACCATCTACAACATGAGCCACGCCTTGATGGTCCCGCTGTCCACCCGTGAAACCAAGGAACGCGGTATCCTCTCCGTCTTCAACAACGTAGCGGCCGTCATGGTCTCCGGCATCATCGTCGCATTGATCTTCCCCATGGTCGTCATGCCGATGCTCGGCGTCAACCGCACCGCCTGGCTTCTGACCATGAGTCTGCTGTCCATCCTGGCGCTGCCCTTGACCTTGCTGGAATATTTCTTCACCAAAGAACGTGTCACCGAGGAAATCGGTAATTCTGAGGAAGTGCGTCCCATCAAGGAACAGCTGCGCGTCATCCTGCATGAAAAATACTGGGTGATCCTGGCACTGTACTTCCTGCTGTTTACCCTTGGATCCGGTTTTAAGAATTCAGCGCTGGTCTATTACTGCAACTATGTGCTTGGCTCCTACAATGACGGTGTCACCCAGACCATGGTTTCGGTCATCGGCGGCATCCCCATGGGCATCGGCATCTTCGCCGTCTGGCCGTTGGCAAAGAAATTCGGCAAACGTAACGTGACCCTGTGCGGCTTCATTTTGTACGCCATCGGAGGTATCGTCTGCTTCCTGGCACCGAAGAACATGACCATCGTACTGGTCGGCCAGTTCATCAAAAACATGGGCGGTCTACCGGCATCTTATGTTTTTGCTGCTCTTTTCGCGGACGTATTGGATCATATCGAATGGAAGGTCGGATTCCGCTGTGATGGCCTCGCCACTTCGATCAACTCCGTCATCACAACGATCGCCGTGGGTCTCGCCAGCGGTGTGCTGAACCTGTGCATGTCCTTTGCCGGCTACAAAGCCCCGGACTTTATCCAGGCCACCGGTGAGACCATCGGCTACGTGCAGAATGCCGCGACACAAAATGTTTTCACGTTCTTCTTCCTGGGT
>JAFVHC010000053.1 GCA_017474705.1 Bacillota bacterium | reverse complement strand
TCGCTGCCGGTGACAATGAAGTCGCCGACGATCGCCGTGCCGTAGGGATCGACGATCTTCAGGGTCGCGTCATCGTCGCAGACACCTGCGGTGGCATAGTCATCCAGCATCGCCTGGCCGGCATCCACAGCGCCGGTCGAAGCATCCACCTTGGGCTTGCCGCTCAGGGTCAGGGAGCCGCTGCGCTTGGTGACATAGGGCTCTTCCCACAGGTCGGTTGCAGCGGAGCCGTCCTCGGTGTCGCTGTCGGTTCCGCGGGTCATCTCTTCCAGGCCCTTGATCCGGATCCAGGTCTCGGAGACCTGGCTCTTGTCCTGGATGAAGATCCCCCAGTTCCGAATATTGGTCGGGCAGGAATTCTTGCGTCCTTTCGCCATGATTCATCATTCCTTTCTCAGTTGCAGTACTTGACTGCGATGTTGGTCACATACACTTCGCGCTTTTTGGTATCCGGGCCAAGGCCGGTGGCGGCGTTGATGATCTCGATGTGAACATCGTGGCCGTCCCCGTTCAGGAAGCCGGAATAGTCATCCAGCTCCTGCGCGATGGCGTAGGAAAGCTCATAAGCGGTCCGTGTGCTTTTCGCCCGGTTCATGATCTGAAACCGCGCTGTGGAATCCGGGCCGCCCACACCGCTGTCAGTGGAGAAGACGCAGACGCAGTCATCCGGAGAATCCGGCATCCGCGCCCAGTGGATATCTCCGTCCGCGTTCTCATCGGCAACGGTGCCGAAGCCGCAGAATTCCAGATGACGCGCCAGTTCTTCCAAAAGATTCATCATGATCACCCCATCTGTTCTTCGTAGGCCCGTTTGATGAGCTCACGCATCTCTCTCTGGACACCGGAATCGTTGGCCGGGTCTTCCAGATATTTGGCCTTCCGGCCGCGTTGATGCTGGAACTGCATGTTCTCGTGCTGCACGACGGCGTATGGCGTATCATACGATACCGTGCCGCTGCTGCCGTCCTCCGACACGTCCACGTAGCAGGAATTCTTCAGAGGTCCCTGATCGAGCGGAACCTGTTCCTTGCTCACCGCTGCCAGATGATCCAGTGCGGACCAGGTGCCCTTTTTGGTGCACTGCTTTGTGACGTTTTTGATCTTCGCCTTGTCCAGGCGGACATCAACCTTGAAGCTTCTGCTCACTGCAGGACCACCTCCAGGTGGTCTTCGGAAAAGCCGAAAGCGCGGTAGCACTCGAGCACGATGTACTCCGCGCCGTCCACAGTGACCAGGGAGCGCTCCGGGATCGGGTCGCCGGTGCAGAACATTTTTGCTCTGGCCACCACCTGATCCATCGTGCCGGCAGGGTTCTTGTACGTGTGTTCCAGATCGCGCCTGCGCTGCAGACGGCATGGCCGCGTTTCCTCATCGCCGTATATGTCCTCTCCGTTTGCGGACCGGATCCACGGTCGAATGGTCGCGCTCTGCCGCAGCAGGAATCCGATCATGCTCATTCGCTCACCATCCTCGGAAGCCCACGGTACAGGAGACCTGCCCGGAGCAGGACGGAATAGGCGGCTTCGCAGATCGTTTTCCGGGACAGGCCGGTTCCGTTGATGCCTTCCTCAAAGTTCATGGAGAAATCGCCGATCCTGAAGGACTCCACGCCGTTCGGAATATCGTCGATCTGCATCTGAAGGCTCTTCTCATGGGCGATCTGATAGTTCACGGCCTTGTTGAAGGCTTCGATTTCATCCTCTGTCTTTGCTTCGTTCGGGAAAATGAACAGCTTCACGCGGTCCGTCATCATGTCGATTTCGGCCTGTGTCGCCGTTCCGGTCCACGTATGCACATCAGGCATTGCGTTTCACCTTCTTCCGCGTTGGAGACCTCATTTCCGGGGCCTCAGCGGCCTTCCTGGGTGTTTCTTCGTCGTGGAGAGGTTTCCCTATACCCTGACGGAGAAGACGCCCGGAAAGCGCAGGAGGCGCGTCAATGATGACGCCTGCCGGAATGACTCTGCCGTATTCAGGCTGCGGAAGAGGTTTCGTCAGTCGAATCTTCATTCCCGCGCCTCCTCAACGGATTAAGAGGCAGTCGCCACGTACTTGACTTCGATGGT
>JAFVHC010000052.1 GCA_017474705.1 Bacillota bacterium | reverse complement strand
TCGAGAGTTTCAAGATCATGGCGCATTTCGGTTCCGGAGCACAGTATCCATTGTATCAGGGCACGGTGATCGGCAACCGCCGCATCTGCATGCTCCAGGATCCGTTCGCGCTTCAGAATCCTTTGATCGACGACCGTCGTTTCCCGGGCTTCCAGGACCTTACGGTCCATATCACATCGGCACGCGACGAAGTCATAATCAAAGATATCCAGGTGTTCTGATGAATAA
This sequence comes from Bacillota bacterium, assembly GCA_017474705.1. Taxonomy (GTDB): domain Bacteria; phylum Bacillota; class Clostridia; order Lachnospirales; family Bianqueaceae; genus RUG159. The sequence goes on along the minus strand of JAFVHC010000052.1, from coordinate 5,023 downwards.
AGAGTTTTTACATGAGCTGCTGGATACTCCTTCTGTAAGCGGTCATGAAGAGGAGATCCAGAGAAAAGCCATAAAGTATACCGCTGCTTTCTGTGATAAGCAGGAGGTAGACGCTACAGGCAATGTGCTGCATCGCATCAATCCGGACGCGCCGTATCAGGTACTGATGATGGGTCATATCGATGAGATCGGTTTTCTCGTCACGCATATCGATGAGAGCGGCATGATCAAGGTCATGAGCAATGGAGGGCTGCGCCTTCCGCTTTATGTGGGTGCGCGTGTTCAGATCTTGCACGAGGGGACAAAAGTGCCCGGCGTCGTCAGCGTTGTGAAGGAATTGGTCGGTAATAAGGAGATCAAGGCCAGCGATCTGACCATCGACATCGGCGCAGAGTCCAAAGAAGAAGCTTTGAAGTTTGCGACACCTGGTGATCCGGTCTGTGCGGACACGTTAGTCCAGGATCTTGCCGGCGAGAGGTTCACTTCAAGAGCAATGGACAACAGGACAGGTGCTTTCGTTGTGATGGAAGCACTCAGACGTGCAAAAGAGCTTGGTGCATCGATCGGTGTCACTGCGGCAACGACGGTCGGTGAGGAGACTTCGATGCGTGGTGCAGCATGGGCAGCGGCCAGCCATCCGTGGGATCTTGCGATCGCCGTAGATGTAACGTACGTCAGTGACTGCCCAGGTACAAACCCAGCGGATACGGGAGATGTCAAGCTCGGTGGAGGCCCGGTACTTTGCACCGCTACGATCGTCAACAAACAGGCCAATCGATTGTTTGTACAGACGGCGGAGGAGAAGGACATCAAGATCCAATGGGAAGTCGCTTCCGGATATACAGGGACGGATGCGGACCGCGCACATATTTCCAGTAAGGGGATCCCGGTGGCGTTGGTTTCGATCCCGCTGCGTTATATGCATTCCAGCGTTGAAGTTGCGGATTACCGCGATATCGAGAATGCGATCGAACTGTTGAGTGCGTTCATGCTCAAAGTCGGATCAGGTGTGGAATGGAGCGGTTTGTCCGTACTTAAAGCATAAGACGCCTTATTAGATTGCGGACAATCAAATGTTCACAATTATGTTACATAATGTTCATATATTATTCACATCTAACTAATATATTTTATACTACCTTTCTTTAATGACAAGATCCCCTCTTACATTTAAAGAAGCGAAAAGGACCCGGACTCTTCTTCTCCCCTTGAGTTCGGGTCCTTTTTATGATTTCGACTATCTATAAAAGAATTCTTGCATCTTACCTGTATTGTTTGGTATAATAAAAGTTGGTTTATTATTTGAACAGGGAAGTGATCTCATGGATTATTCATTGCAAAGTCTGGAAGATAAGATCCGTCTCTATCATCCTGCTAAAGATCTGTCAAAAGTCGAGCTTGCCTATCATCTCGCCGAGAAAGCGCATGAAGGACAACTCAGACAGTCCGGAGAGCCGTATGTCATCCATCCGATCCGGGTCGCACAATACCTTGCGGACCTTGAATTGGATCTGGAATCGATCATTGCGGGTCTCCTTCATGACGTGATCGAAGATACCTACCTGACGACTGAAGACATCCAGGGCATGTTCGGCGAAGACGTCGCGACTCTTGTCGATGGTGTCACGAAGTTGAAGCAGCTGAAGTACGAGACGACCGATAAAGAAGAGATCCAGGCCGAGAATTACCGCAAACTGTTTCTTGCCATGGCCAAAGATATCCGGGTCATCCTGATCAAGCTTGCAGATCGCCTGCATAATATGCAGACGCTGGAATACAAAAGCCGTGCCAAACAGATCGATATAGCCAGGGAAACTTTGGATATCTATGCGCCGATCGCACACCGCCTTGGTATTTCCAAGATCCAGGTCGAACTTGAGGATCTGGCTTTGAAGTATCTGGAACCTGATATTTATTATGACCTGGTGCAGAAGATCAATAAAAAGCGTTCAGAGCGTGAATCGTTCATGTCTCAGATCGTAGAGCAGATCCATAAAGCATTGGAAGAAGTCGATATCCCTTCGCAGGTCTACGGCCGTCCAAAGCATTTCTTCAGCATTTATCGCAAAATGGTCAAAAAGAGCTACAGCCTTGACCAGATCTACGATCTTTTTGCCGTTCGTATCATCGTTGATTCCGTCAAGGACTGCTATGGGGCACTTGGTATCATCCATGATATGTATACGCCCATGCCCGGACGTTTCAAGGATTATATCGCCATGCCTAAGGCCAACATGTACCAGTCTCTGCATACGACACTGATCAGTCATGATGGTCAGCCGTTCGAAGTGCAGATCCGTACGGTGGAAATGCATCGTACAGCTGAATACGGTATCGCCGCTCATTGGAAGTATAAGGAACAGAATGGTTCTGTTGCCGTCTCCGAAGAGGAGAAGATGAACTGGCTGCAGAAAGTCCTGGAGTGGCAGCAGGATCTGTCCGACAATAAGGACTTCCTGAATGCACTGCGCGTGGATTTCGATGCATTCCAGGAACAGGTCTATGCTTTTTCACCGAAAGGCGACGTCATAGAACTGGCTGCCGGTTCAACGCCCATCGATTTTGCGTATCAGATCCATAGTGCTGTAGGAAATAAGATGGTCGGCGCGCGAGTCAACGGTCGTATCGTCACTCTGAACTATGAGATCAAAAACGGTGATCGGGTAGAGATCATCACTTCTCAGAATTCAAAAGGTCCCAGCCGCGACTAGCTGAATATCGTCGCTACATCACAGGCGCGAAATAAGATCAACCAGTGGTTCAAAAAGGAATCCAAACAGGATAATATCGCACGCGGCCGTGAGGCCATCGAACGCTATGCGAGATCAAAAGGCCTTGTTCTTTCTGATCTTCTGCGTCCGGAATGGATGGAGATCGTTCAGCATAAATATGGTTTCCAGGATTGGGACGCCATCCAGGCCGCTGTCGGTCATGGCGGTCTGAAAGAAGGACAGGTCGTCAATCGTCTGTATCAGGAGTACGTGAAAGAAAAGAACGACCTGATGGAAGAGGACGATATCATCGCGAGCCTGACCGACAGGATCCAGCGCCATCAGGAGAACGAGAACGAATACCACAGACATCATAAAGTCAATAATCCGATCACAGTCCATGGTATCAACGATATTGCCGTGCACTTTTCCAAATGCTGCAACCCGGTCCCGGGTGATGAGATCATCGGTTATGTGACCAGAGGAAGAGGTGTTTCCATACACCGTACAGACTGTCAGAACATCATACAGCTGTCCGAAGAGGAACGCAGACGTCTCCTGGATGCGGAATGGGAAGTCGGGTCCGAAAACACCAAGGGCATGAAGTTCATCACAAGCGTGCAGGTGGTGGCTGAGGATCGAAAGGGCATCCTGATGGATATCACGAGCGTCATCAGTAATGCCGATATCATGCTTACGCAGATGAACGCACGAAGGAAAAAGGATTCCAACGAGGCGATCTTCAACATGTCTTTCGAGATCACGTCTAAAGAACAACTGCATCTTGTGGCCACGAAGATCCAACAGGTGCCTGGAGTCTATGAGGTCATACGCAGTACGAATTAAAGAAAATACGAGGTAATATAGAATGCGCGCAGTGATCCAACGCGTGTCTTCCGCAGCGCTTGTGGCGGATGGCATTCCACAAGGAGTAATGGGGCAGGGTCTTCTGGTCCTGGTCGGCGTGAAAGAATCAGATGATCAGTCGGTCATGCGTTATATGCTGGAAAAGATCGCTTCCATGCGGATCTTTGAAGATGAGAACGGTCACATGAACCTTTCTGCCAGGGACCTTTCATACAGCCTGTATCTTGTACCGAATTTCACATTATATGGGGATTGCCGTCATGGTCGGCGCCCCGGTTTTACTGCCGGAGCACCGGTGCACGTGGCAGAATCATTGTTTGCGCAGTTTGTGGATCTGGCGCAGAAAGAAGCCGGCGTTCCTGTGTTTACAGGCGTCTTCCAGGCGCACATGATCATCACTCCGACTCTGGACGGGCCGGTAACGCTGTTGTTGGACAGTGATAAACTTTTTTGAAATGAGGTAGTGCATGGAGATCAGCGTACACGTTGTAGGCATACTGTCTACCAATTGCTATTTGCTTTCGGATCCGGATACCGGATCCTGCTGGATCATAGATCCCGGCGGGAACACGGAAGATCTGATCAAGCTCATAGAAGAGAGAAATCTCTCGCTGAAAAAAATATTGATCACCCATGGGCACATGGATCATTTTCAGAGCGCCGCGCGGCTCAAAGAGCAGTTCGACTGTCCGATCGTATTCCATCCGGAGGAAGTCGCATATCTGAACTCGGAACGCTTGCAGCGTTCTTTGTATGCTCCGAACGTCTTCCGGCATTTCAAGGAAGCACTTTCTGATGCGGTCTGGGTCCGTGACGGAGAACATTGGGCAGATGGGGCACTGGATCTGAAGATCATCGAAGTCCCCGGTCATACAGCGCACAGTATATGTTTTTATGATGAGGCGGATAAGGTCGTTTTCTGCGGAGATACGTTGTTCGCGGACAGCATCGGACGGACCGATCTGTATGAAGGCGATCCGCGGGAACTCATCAGCTCCATCAAGAACAAACTCATGGTCCTTCCTGATGAAACGATCGTTGCTCCCGGGCACGGTCCTTTGTCCACGATCGGTGATGAGAGAAGGCATAATTATTACGTTGGAGAAAACGCATGAGGACCGCTAAGATCGAATTGCTGCTGCAAGGGGTCGAAGAACGTATGCGCTACGAGATCCAGATGCTGATACGTGAATTCCTGCCTTTCGCGGAATTTGACAGTACGATCCCTGAGATCCGGATCTCGATATGCCCGGATCGCATCCTTTGGGAAGAGGATGGGACCGTACACGACCGTCCTGTCGTTCTGATCCCGGATCATAGCGCAGACCCGTTGAAAAACCGGATCAAGTCTGTCCTTTATGATCTGCTGGCCGATGCTACCGGATATAAGGTTCCATGGGGTACCTTGACGGGCGTACGGCCCACAAAGATCGCCTGGTCGCTGC
>JAFVHC010000051.1 GCA_017474705.1 Bacillota bacterium | reverse complement strand
TCAGTGTTCCCAGCATGGTGCCATTGGCCTCATGGATGATCTGTGACTGCCGCTTCTGGCTGTTGTGGAACCGTTCGATGCGGTCTGCGGCTTTTTTGAGGATTTCCATGAACTCCGGTCCTACAGCAGTGACCGCTTCAGAGAATTCTTCTTCCGGGACACGGAACTGTTCAACGTGGACGTGATCGAACTTGTCGGTGTAATAGGTAAGCGCTTCGTCACCCTTTGCCTTGACGTTTTCGATGATCTCTTTCACGACCGCGTCAAAATCCTCGGTCTTCAGTTCCGTCCGTTTGAGGATCCCCGGATCCCCTGTATATCTTGTGATCTTCATGATGGATTCTCCAATTGATTCCCAATGGCACGAATGAGCCGGCTGATCTCTTCATGCCGGATCTTCATGCTGGCTTTATTGACGACCAGGCGGGCAGATACCGGACACACCTCATCCAGCACCACCAGGCCGTTTTCTCTTAACGTACTTCCGGTCTCGACGATATCGACGATCACGTCGGCCAGTCCGACGATCGGCGCCAGTTCGATCGAACCGCTGAGCTTCAATATTTCCGGCATCTGATGCTGCTTCAGAAAATACTGCCTCGCTATCTCCGGATATTTGGTCGCTACTTTAAAATCCGCACCGGACTGCAGCAGGCCTGCGCCTTCCGGAAAACCGGCGACACACATCCTGCAGTTCCCGAATTTCAGATCCAGGACTTCGAACAGGTCCATCTGCTTTTCCAGCAGGACGTCCTTCCCCACGACACCCAGATCCGCGGCTCCGTACTCCACATAGGTGGGCACGTCATCCGCCTTGGCCAGGAAGAAACGGACTTTGGCGTCCGGATCCTCAAATATGAGCTTCCGGGTATTCGTGTACATTTCGTCGCAGCGGATCCCGCTTTTTTCCAGCAATGCCAGGGTTTTCTTTGCCAGTCTGCCTTTGGTAAGGGCGATCGTCAATGCACTCATACTGTTTCCTGCCCTTCTTCGGTGATGATCAGCACACGGCTGTCGCAATGTTTATCCGCATAGATACGGGCTTCTTCGGCAGACAGACCCGGAACGCATACCACGGCTTTTCCTTCAGCCCGCATCGCTTCCGCCGTCCGGATCAACAGTTCCGGGTCCGGACCGGTCAACAATGTGCAGACGAAAGGTTCCGGCAGCAGGTCCTGCTGCTTCAATGCTTCCAGCAGACGATCCTGATAGATCGCGGATCCGACCGCGCCCCACTCGGCTCCCATCTGCCGCAGCAGCGCGTCATAGCGGCCGCCGTCCAGCACGGGTTCTGCTGCGCCGAGGGCATATCCCTTGAAAATGATACCTGTATAATAATCGAGTTCCGGTTTCATCCCGGGATCATATAAAACATGATCTTCAACATGGTACAGCCTGAGCAGGCGATCTGTTTTCAAAAGCCAGTCGAACGCTTCCTGCACTTGATGCAGATCAAGCATCTCCGCCAGTTCTTTGCCTCGGTGCAGAAGTTTCACGTCTCCGGATTCTGTCAGAAGCAGCAACATGGCCGTCTGCTGCTCCGTAAGGCCGTTCTCCTTGGCTTCCTGCTCGAGAGCGAATGTATTCTTGCTTTCGATTTGCCGGCTCCACTCCTGTATTTCCTCCTCAGAAAGATCGAAGGCGGTCAACAATCCACGGACCATTTCTGCGTGACCGATCGCTGTTCGATATTCCGATACGCCGGAGGCTTTGAGCGCCTGGATGGAGGCAGCAACGACCTCTGCATCCTTCGCAGGATCTGCCGCACCGTACAATTCGATACCGGTCTGCTTGAGCTGGCGCTGTTTGGCGGAATAGCGGGAACTGTAACGGAAGGTCGCACCTGAAGATGTGACACGAAGCGGCAGGTCCTCATCCCGATAGTAAAACGAAGCCATACGGGCCAGCGCGGGCGTCATATCCGGGCGAAGCGCAAGAAGCTCACCATCGCGATCCACGAATTTATACATATCCTGTGTACGGATACTGCCTCGTTCATCGCTGAACACTTCCAGATATTCCACCAACGGCGTTTCCACGTCTCTGTATCCAAAACTGCGGAATACCTTGCGAAGTCGGTGTCGGATCTCTGTCTGCTGCCAGGATTCATCGAATAGAATATCACGGAACCCATAGGGCGTATATAAACGTTGTGCCATGGCTTTCCTTTCTTTCACTTTATTATGGTAAAGCGTTACCACGCTAAAACGCTGTTTAGTATAGCAGACCTCTTCCGACTTGTCAACCTACAAATATCGATTTTTAGAAGACCGACCCGATGTGATACAGGTCGGTCTTGATTCTTTAATTACAGATCTTCCTTCATGATCGGTTCCACGTTGATGTGATAGCGGAATTCCCGCTCATTCAACTGGTACGGCGGCAATAGCTGCGCGCCGCAGGAACCGGACCCGACACCGGACTGCATGTAATCCAGCTGTACAACGACGTGATCATCGCTCTTCAGTTGGAAAGGATGTGCCGCATTTCGTATCTCAGCGATCGAGTACCGGCTCGCATTGAAAGAGATCGGTCTCTCCGCGGTCACATGCAAACCCATACCGAACGCATC
>JAFVHC010000050.1 GCA_017474705.1 Bacillota bacterium | reverse complement strand
GCTTTGACCACGCGGATCGCGGAGACGTTTTCCTGAACGCTGCGGTTCATTTCATCGTACTTCTCGAAGACCTGACGGAAATACTTCATGGTCTTCGTAGCGATGGTCACCAGGACGAATCCCAGGAAAATGGCCGCGACCAGGTAGATCGTTGCCAGCCGCGCATTGATCACGAACGCCATGCACATGGAGATGGCCAGAGAGAACGGACCACGGATGCCCATGCGCAGGATCATCTGGTAGGAGTTTTGGATGTTGGTAACGTCCGTCGTAAGACGGGTGACCAGACTGGAGGTCGAATAGGTATCGATGTTCGAGAAGGAGAAGGTCTGGATGTTCTCGAACATGGCCTTCCGCAGATTACGGCCGAAACCGGTGGATGCCGAGGCGCCGAAACGCCCGCCCATGATCCCGGCAAACAGGCTGACCAACGCAGTCAGAAGCATCAGGCCGCCCATCAGGTAGATGTGGTTGATATCGCCCTTTGTGATGCCCTTGTCGATGATCGATGCCATGATCAGAGGAAGGACGGTTTCCATAAGGACTTCGAGCAGCATAAAGACCGGAGTCAGCATGGAATCCCTTTTGAATTGGCCGACATAGCGGCCCAGTGTTTTGAGCATTCCTCTTATTCCTTTCATGCAAAAATGGAAATGATTAACTACTTAACTTTCTCTATTATAAAGGATTTGGTTTCTGTTGTCAATGCTTTATAACAAAAAAAGACGTCGGTTTCCCAACGTCTTTTACTTTTTCTGCAGCTCAGTAGATGACGACGGCCTGCGATCCCCGCGCTTCATACAAAGACTTGATCCACTTCAGGTCGTACGTGCCGGCCCCGGAGATCGAATCCGACAGGTAGACCTTGCCCTTCTTGCGGTCAAAGCCTTTCAGCACGACCGTATGCGAGTTCGTATAGACCTTGTACGCCACGCCCTTATAATATTGCGTGCCACCGTACTGCCGCCCAAGCTTCGCCTGATACATGGTCGTCCAGATGATGACAGGTCTGCCTTCTTCGATGTGATCCAGCAGAGTGGAGAACGAGGCTCCTGTCAGGTTGTAGGCTTTCAATGCGCTTTTCTTGGCCTTCAGGTACTTGTTGGCAGCCATCGCAAGGCCGGGCGCTGCGATAGAATTGCCTGTTGAATCATGGGGGTTGCCCCAATACTTCGTCACAAAATTGGACATGCTGCGGGGAATATAATGATCCGCAAGATAGTTGACCTTCAGTTTGAATCCATAGAACAGAAGGGTGTTGGTCAATGCCACAGCTTCGCATCCGTTTGGCAGGCTCGGATATTGCATCAGGCAGGGCACGTCAAGTTTTTTACTGTTCAGATTATACTTGATCTTGATCTTTTTCTTGCTGCTCCACGAACTGAATACGTTCTTGCCGTTTACTTTTTTATAAGAACGGATACGCACATAATAGGTCTTGTACTTGACAAGTTTGGCGATCTTTTTGCTTGTCGCCGCCCCGTTTTTGACCGTGACCGTCTTGGCGGAGGTCATCTTACTGTTGTCCGCGTACTGGATCTGATATCCTTCCGCTGCTGTGACCACCTGCCACGTGGCTGTCATGGCCTTCCACGCTTTGTTCGTCAGAGAAACGAACGTCGGAGTGTAGAAGGCGATCTTCGCTTTTTTAGAGGAAGTCCATCCGGTACAGACCTTTTTGCCATCGATCATCTTATACGCCCGCAGACGTACGTAATAGGTCTTTTCCGCTGTCAACGACGGGATCTTGCCACTGACTGCTCCGCTGCCGCTGATCTGTACGATCTGCGCGCCGGTGTACTTGCTGTTCGTCGCGTACTGCAGTTCAAAGCCGGCCGCACCAGGTACTTTGTTCCAGGAGGCGTTCAATGCCGCGCCGGAATCGTTGGCGACACTGGACAAGGTCGGCTTGAAGAAGTCGACCGTGATGGCGACAGGTGTCGACCATTCGGACGGGACACCACCTTTTACCCCACGGACTTTAACGATGTAGGTCTTGCCGGCGCTGAGGCTCTTGATTTCTTTTGAAGTAACGCCTTTCCCGACAGACAGCGTATTTGCATTGTCTGTATCGGATTCCAGCGCCACCAACAATTCATAGCTGTCCGCATCGGTTTCGGTCCAGGTGACCTTGATCGTGCTGTCCTTATGGTTGACCACGGCAGTGATCTGTGGGGCCTCAGGGACCTCCTCCTCGATCAAGAAGGTGATCGCTTCGCTCCAAAGGTCCTGTTCCGAGTCACTGATCGCACGGATGCGGGCATGATAAGTGATTCCGGGATCCACCATCAGATAGAAAAGAAGTTCGTTATAGCTCGAAGCTTCTCCATCTTCGATGTCGATCGTCTTGGTAACTGCCGTATCCTCCGGGAAATCCTCGTCCCGGCTGTACTGGATCTGATAGCCGGCCGCACCTTCGACCGGTGTCCAGGTCAGGATGACCCTTTCCTCTTCCTGCTGCATTTCTGCAGCAAAGTCTTCCGGCGCAGGCAGCGGTTCAGCATCAGGAACTTCGGGTTCCGTCGGTTCCTCCGGCTCTTCCGGTCCCTGGGGCTCCTGCGGTTCAGCAGGTTCCTGTGGTTCCTCCGGATCCGGATCCCGGGGTTCCTGCGGCTCCTCAGGCTCTTCCGCTTCCTGCGTATCCTCAGTATCGGACGTTTCCTCTACTGTTTCAACCGTCGTGGTATCTTCTTCCACGACCGCAGGCGTACCGTCTTCCGGAAGATCCTCCTGTGCATGGAGGACCGTTCCCTGCGGTACAAGTATGAGTATGGACAGCAGCACTGTCCAGATACGCATGGTGATTTGTTTCACGATCGGCTCCTTTTATGTGCAGACAGGTCTGATGGCCTGTCACATTTTCGTTACCTTTAATCATACCATGCCTGTCGAGTGAATACAATCCATAAATCTGGCGGATTAATGATTTTATTGGGCATCGTTGCCATGAAATCGATATAATGCTCTAAACCCACAAATGGGATCACAAATATTAATTTCGTTAAAACTCTTGACATCCCCGACCAATGATGGTAATATATACTTCGCTAACGGCGTGGGGGTATAGCGCAGT
>JAFVHC010000049.1 GCA_017474705.1 Bacillota bacterium | reverse complement strand
TCCTGGATGATGCCGGCCGCCCCACGCGTGAGGCTGGTGAGATCAGGGATCTGTTCCGGTATATCTGCGTCGATGAATATCAGGACAGCAACGACGTGCAGGAAGCGATCCTGAACGCGATCGCGCGAAAAGATGCGGATGGGGACCCGATCAATATCTTCATGGTGGGCGACGTCAAACAAAGCATTTATAAATTCCGTGAGGCAAGGCCGGAACTGTTCCTGGAAAAGCAGGAGCGGTATCCGCATCAAAAAGGCGCATCTCTGATCTTTCTGCATCAGAATTACCGCAGCCGTCCCGAGATCCTGCGGGGTGTCAATACGGTCTTCCGGTCCTTGATGTATAAGCCGGATGGAGAGATCGAGTATAATGATGATGAGGCGCTGGTGCCCGGTGCCGATTTTACAGATCCAGAGACCGGCGTCCGTACGCTGGCCGGAAGGCCGGAGCTGATCCGTATCCTGCAGGGAGACGACATCCGCGCGCGCGAAGCGGAAGAGATCGAAGTCATGGTCATCGCACAGCGGATCAAAACGCTGCTCATGAGCGGTCTGTCGGTCTTTGAAGATGGAGCATATCGGCCCCTGACCAACAAGGATATAGCGGTCCTGTTCCGAACGCCTAAGAACATGGCGCCGCTTCTTCTGCAGCAGCTCAAGCGCCTTCGGGTCCCTGCTTTCAGCGAGATCACGGCCGGTTTCTACCAGACGAAAGAGATCCAGTGCATCGTCAATCTGCTGAAGATCATCGATAATCCGCAGCAGGATATTCCATTGATAGGTGCTTTGTACTCGCCGATCTATCATTTTTCCGGTCAGGAACTGGCTTGGATCCGCAGAGAAGCGGGTCGGGACGTGTCCATGTATGAAGCCCTGAAGGTATATCAGGAGAATGGTAGGAACGAAGAGATCCGCCTGCGTGTGTCAGCGTTTCTTTCGTCGATCTCTGCCTGGCAGGAAAAGGCCGTATATCTGCCGATGCATGAACTCATCTGGCTGATCCTGCAGGAAACGGGATATTATCTGTATGTTGCATCTTCAGAAGACGGGAGCCTCAGATGTGCCAATCTGGACCTGCTGCTGGACCGTGCTCTGGCCTTTGAAAAGGGCAGCTATAAAGGCTTGTTCCACTTTATGCGCTATCTGGCTCGTATGGAGGAAGAAGAACGTGATGAGATCCAGGCCGGTACCAACGGGGATGAGGACGATGTAGTGCACATCATGAGCATCCACAAAAGCAAAGGGTTGGAGTTCCCGGTCGTTTTCGTGGGCGGACTTGGCCATAAATGGAACCGCATGGATCTCAGCGGTCGTATGCTGCTGCATCCCGAATTATACATCGGGGCAGAGGCAGTAACGGCCGACGCGGCGTTCCGGTATGAAACACTTCCGCACCGTGCGATCATCACCCGCAAGAAGCAGGAAATGATCGCAGAGGAGATGCGGGTGCTGTACGTCGCCATGACCCGGGCGAAAGAAAAACTGATCCTGAGCGGTGCAATGAAGATGAATGATGACGACGATCTTCCGGTGCGTGACGGCCGGCTGGAACTGCACCGCATCCGTTCCGCTTCCAATTACATGGACTGGCTTGTCCCCATACTTTCAAATGCACCGGACTGGGTCGTCACGGAGGTCGATCCCGGATCTGTCGAAAAGACGGAAGATGTCCATCCTTTGGTCGCGGATCTTTCATCCCCCGTATACGACGAAAATTGGTACAGGCAGCTGGACCGGAGGATGTCCTATCAGTATCCTTTCGCATGGAAAGAAGTGCTGCCATCACGTCTTTCGGTCTCTCAATTGAAGAAGACAGGTGAAGAGGAGCAGTTTTCTGAAAAGGTACTGCTTTACGAAGCGCCTGAGGAAGTGACGGAAGAGGAAGAGCGTGCCTCCGGCAGCAGGCAGGGTACTGCGATCCATAAAGTCCTTTCTTTACTGGATCTTGACCGGATGGAAGAAATCGAAGCACAGCTGGAGGCTCTGGAGCTTGCGGGCCGCCTGACCCGCGAAGAGCGGGATATGGTACCGCTCTCCGAGCTGAAAGCATTCGCGGACAGTTCCCTGATCGGTCGTATGCGGGCTTCTGCCCAGCTGCTCAAAGAGCAGCCCTTCATCGTTCGTATCCCGGTCGGCCGTATCCGGACATGGATCCCGGAATGGATGGAAGACCACCCGGAAGTGCCTGAGGATGCGGAGATCATGGTACAAGGGATCATCGACGTCTGCTTTAGAGAGGAAGATAGCTGGGTGATCGCCGACTATAAATCCGATCGTTTCTGGGATGCGTCCCGTGTGGAAATGTACAGCCGGCAGCTCAGACTCTATGCTTTCGCACTGGAGCGTATCACCGATATCCCGGTACGAGCGCTGATGCTGTACCGTACACGTACCGCGGAGGAGATCCCGGTCGCGTTGGGACAGGAGGATCCTGCCGTATGAATGCGTATCAATTGGTTTTGATCTTTTATGAAAGCGTTGTCCCGGCAAGCGATCTTGCCGCTTTTGAAGCATGGTCGGTACAGATGGAGCGGTTGGCTGATGAGCTGCGGAGCGAGATGCCGGAAGACGTGATATGCCGTCCTTTGATCAGCGGTGCCGTATTGGCAGCTTTTCCCGAATCTGCAGCAGTCGATGCTTCCGTGCTGGAACAGGAACTGAAGCCCTGTGTTGAGAAGATCCTTGGCGCGGATTATACCTTCAGGTTCCTGTATACGAACTTCCTGGTGCCGGAAAACAGTATGGAGGATGTGATCCGTTCAGCGGTAGAGCGTTACGAGCATCAGACTGTGCAAACAGGAGAAATGATCGTTGTGGAGCTCGGTGAGGAATTACCGGACCAAGAAGAGCAGGAGAGCAGTATCGACTGGGCCAGCGTCATGATCCAGTCGGTCGCCGATGGCCGCTTTGAGTCCGCCCGTCTGTTGTTCCTGCAGATCATGACGCTTTTCAAGCGCCACAGATCCGCTGTCCTGAATCATGTTTTCCTTGGAGTCTCCATGAGTACGCTGCTGTTGCTGGCCGGTTCCATGAGCAGTTCTGAAAAAGACAGAACGGTCCGGCTCCTGATGAACGCGGTCATAGGACCTGACTGGCAGAACTTTGTCCTGCGCAGTATGGAAGAGATCTGCCGCGGCCGCAGAAAAAACCGAATGACACGTTTCGACTC
>JAFVHC010000048.1 GCA_017474705.1 Bacillota bacterium | reverse complement strand
TTTACACTGATCGTATCCTGTACCTCAAGCTCCAAAGACACGATCACCGGGATCGTTTGCCGGCTGAAGATGTTTTTCTTCCCACACCCGGCGCTGCTGACCATCAGAACCAGCATTGCTCCTATGCAGATCCATCGACGCATCATAGTCATCCTCCACTTACCGCAGCCCGTCGCCCGGCACTGCGTTCAGGCTGAGATCCGCAAAATCTTTTTCGAGAAACTGATAGTAACCGGCGCAGCCGATCATGGCGGCATTATCTGTGCAATAGATCAGTTCCGGGATGCTGAGGGCATAGCCCCGCTCGGCACAGGCTTTCCGGAAACCCTCACGGATCGCGGAATTGGCTGAAACACCACCGGCCAAGGCAATGCGATCGATCCCATATTCTTTCGCCGCCTGCATGGTCTTGAAGACCAGCACATCTACGATGGACTGCTGGAAACTGGCCGCGATATCGGCCCGGTCATAGGTCTCACCTTTCATGGTCAGCTGGTTCAGATAGTTCAATACAGCGGACTTCAAGCCGCTGAAAGAGAAGGAATAGCCCTCTTCATCGATACAAGGACGCGGAAAATGGACTGCTTCCGGATTTCCGTTTTTTGCTTCCCGGTCGACCTTCGGACCGCCGGGATAGCCCAGACCGATCGCTCGCGCAACTTTATCGAAGGCTTCGCCCGCCGCATCATCCCGGGTCTTGCCCAGGATCTCAAAATCCGTATAATCCCGTACGATGACCAGATGTGTGTGCCCTCCGGAAACGACCAGGCATAAAAACGGCGGTTCCCAATCCGGATCACAGATGTAGTTGGCGGCGATATGGCCCCGGATATGGTTGACGCCGATCAACGGTTTTCCCGTCGCGAACGCCAGCGCTTTTGCTTCGGCCACGCCGACCAGCAAAGCACCCACCAGGCCCGGCCCATAAGTGACCGCGATGGCATCGATCTCATCCATCGTAGTATCCGCCTCTGTCAGTGCCTGCGTGATGCAGGTATCGATCGCTTCCAGATGCTTGCGGGACGCGATCTCCGGTACGACACCGCCGTACAGTTCATGTGTGCGGATCTGCGAAGATATGATGTTGGAACGGACGGTACGACCATCCTCCACGACGGCCGCTGCCGTCTCATCACAAGAAGATTCTATACTCAGGATTCGGATCATGGTTCTTCAAACCTCAGCGTTGTTTCTTTACGGTCTTTGCCGGGGATGGTGTTCGGGAATATGGCCTGCGCCAGCTCCAGATGCTCTTTGGGGTTGACCAAAGAGGGGCTGTAATGCGTCAGCCATAATTCCTTGACTTCGCCGTCCCGGGCCAGGCGGGCCGCTTCCTGATAGGTCATGTGCTTCTTTTCCCGTGCACTCTGCTGCTTTTCCGGATCCCCGTACATACCTTCGCAGATGAAGAGATCCGCACCGTGTACAGCTTCTGAAATGGAAGGCTTGGGTCTTGAATCCGTGCAATAACAGAATTTCAAGCCCTTGCGGTCCGGTCCCAGCACCATGTCCGGCGTATAGACCGTATCTCCATCGGCCACGGTCTGTCCCTGCTGCAGCAGTTTCCAATACGGCAGCGGGATCTCCAGCGCCTGTGCGCGTTCCGGTTGGAATTTGGGCAGCCGGTGGATCTCGATAGAGTATCCGTAACATACGACCCGGTGATCTGCACGGAAAGGATGGACCTGCATCCCCCATATATCGAACATGCAGTCCGGCCCATCGATCTCCGCATATTCCAGAGGAAACGGCAGGTCCGGAGCGATCAAAAGCAGGCCTTCCACGATATGTTTCAGCCCTCTCGGTCCGATGAGGCGCAGCGGTTCCGTGCGTCCCGCGTTTCCGATGGTCAGAAGCATGCCCGGCAGGCCTCCGATATGATCTCCATGAAAATGTGTGAAGCAGATGGCGTCGACCGCCTTGAAGCTCCAGTTGGTCCGCCGCATGGTGATCTGCGTACCTTCTCCGCAGTCGATCAGCAGGACATGACCCTCATAACGTACAAGGCAGGCGGTGAGCCACCTGTTTGGAAGTGGCATCATCCCGCCTGTACCAAATAAACAAATATCAAGCATTCTTAGAATAATCCTTTAACGGTATCCACTACATTCTGGACCGTGAAGCCGAACTCCTCGAAAACTTTGGCCGCTGGTGCGGAAGCTCCGAAATGATCCAGGGTGATGGCTGCGCCATCCAGTCCTACGTACTTATGCCAGCCGAAGGAACTCAGGGCTTCCACCGCGACTCTGCGGCGCACAGCCTTCGGCAGGATCTGCTCTTTATATGCTTCCGGCTGCTGCTCGAACAGTTCGAAGGACGGCATACTGATGACGCGCGCCTCGATGCCTTCTTTGGCCAGCTCAACAGCTGCTTTGTAGATCAGCTCGACTTCGGAACCGGAGGCCATCAGCAGTACGTCCGGTACTTCCTTCTCGGCTTCACGCAGGATGTAAGCACCCTTCCTTGCATCCAGGGAAGACTCCGGATACTGCGGCAGATTCTGACGGGTCAGGACCAGGGCGGTAGGACCATTGGCCGTTACAGCCTGTGCCCAGCCCACGGCCGTCTCCATCGCATCGGCCGGACGGATGACCGTCATGCCCGGGATGGAACGCAGCGCCGCCAGATGTTCGACAGGTTCGTGTGTCGGACCATCTTCACCGACACCGATAGAGTCATGCGTCAGGATATAGACGACACGCTGCTTCATCAATGCCGACAGACGCATGCTGTGCTTCATATAATCAGAGAATACGAAGAAGGTAGCTACATAAGGCTGCAGTCCGCCGTGCAGGGCGATACCATTGGCGATCGCCGCCATCGCATGCTCGCGGACACCGAAATGCAAGGTCTGACCGGTATAATCCTCAGCAGAGAAATCACCGCTGCCGGAGATCGTGGACTTGTTGGACGGAGACAGGTCGGCGGAGCCACCGAAGAAATTCGGGATCTTCTTGGCCAGGTAGTTCAGGCTGTTGCCGGACAGATTGCGGGTCGCGTTCGGCTTATCGGGCTTCGCAAACAGTTCGCTGTCCTGCCACGGATCATACCCGTTGCCTTCGTAGAAGTCTTTGTACTGGGCCGCCAGTTCCGGATATGCCTTTTCATATTCCGCGAACAAAGCCTTCCAGGCTTCTTCCGCTTCAGCGCCTCTTGCGGCCGCTTCCGCTGTAGTAGCATATACTTCTTCCGGCACGTAGAACGCGGGCTCCAGCGGCCATCCGAAGTTTTCTTTCAATGCGTTCAGATTATCCACGCCCAGAGGCTCGCCATGCGCGGAAGCCTTGCCCTGCTTCGCCGGGCATCCATAACCGATCTGGGTCTTGATCTGGATCAAAGACGGACGCGGATCGGCCTTCGCGTTTTCGATCGCCTCGGCGATCTTCTCCACGTCGTTGCCTTCTTCCACGACCTGCGTGTGCCATCCCTGCGCAGCGAAGCGAGCCGGCACATCCTCGCGGAACGCGATGTCGGTGCTGCCTTCGATGGTGATGCGGTTGGAATCATAAAGGACGGTCAGCTTGCCCAGCTTCAGAGTACCGGCCAGCGCAGCCGCTTCATAGCTGATACCTTCCATCAGGCAGCCATCGCCGACGATGGTATAGGTGCGGTGATCGACCACCGGGAAGCCTTCGCGATTGAAGATCGCTGCCAGGTGTGCTTCAGCCATCGCCATACCTACGGCATTGGCGATACCCTGGCCCAGAGGACCGGTCGTGGTCTCAACACCGATCGTGTGACCATATTCCGGATGGCCAGGCGTCTTGGAACCCCACTGACGGAACTGCTTCAGATCCTCGATCGTAAGCCCGTACCCGTACAAGTGCAGCAATGAATATAATAAAGCAGAACCATGACCGGCAGACAGGACGAAACGATCCCTGTCGTTCCATTTCGGATCGGCCGGATTATGTTTCAGCTCATACTGCCACAGCGCATAAGCAGCAGGTGCCGCGCCAAGGGGCAATCCCGGATGGCCGCTGTTGGCCTTCTGTACACTTTCCGCTGCCAGAACGCGAATCGCACTGACGGTCTGAATGTCTTTTTGACTCATGATAAAGGATCTCCTTCCGTAAACTTATATACCGCCATTCCAACGGCCAGCGAGAGGTTGAAACTATCCACCTCCGGGCTCTGCCG
>JAFVHC010000047.1 GCA_017474705.1 Bacillota bacterium | reverse complement strand
TTATTTCTGTTGCACTGGTCTGGGAGTCTCCTCCACTGGACGTTATCCAGCATCCTGCCCTATGGAGCTCGGACTTTCCTCACAGGCGCCCTTTCGGGTCCCCGCAAATGCGGTTTTTGCCTTGCGCGACCGTCTGACCGGCTTGAGCACGCAGTATAGGATACCACAACCGCACGTAAAAAACAAGGAGCAACTTTATACTTGACAAACAACTGCGATACGATATAATACTGACTTGGAAAACTGAATATCATAAGAATCGACAGGGGTGCTACATGGCTGAGATGGTTCTTCGGATCCAAACCCTTATACCTGATACGGATAATACTGGCGTAGGAAGTCTTCTTAACTTGTAAGGTGCCGCATGTCGATCAAACATGCGGTTTTTCTATTATATTTTCAGGACTTGAACATACAGTCCTGCTATCATAGGAGGTCCTTCACTATGGAAAACAACAATATCTCCCGGGTCAAGATGCTGGTCGAATCAGCCGTCATGCTGGCGATCGCCACGGTCCTCAGCTTTCTCAAGCTGATCGATCTTCCTTATGGCGGTTCCGTGACCATCGCTTCCATGCTGCCGGTCATCATCATTTCCTACCGTCATGGGATCCGCTGGGGTCTTCTTACCGGATTCGTCTATGGCATCATCCAGCAGCTGCTCGGGCTGAACACCCTCTCCTGGGTATCTACCTGGCAGTCGGTCGTCGCCGTCATTATGCTAGACTATATCCTCGCTTTCGCCATGCTTGGTTTCGCCGGTCTCTTCAGGACGAACAACAGCCAGCCCATGGGGATCCTGTGGGGTGCACTTCTGGTCTGCGTGCTTCGCTATATCTGCCATGTGATCTCCGGTGCTACGGTCTGGGCCGGCCTGTCCATCCCGACAAATGCGGCATTGATCTACTCCATCGGCTACAATGCCACTTACATGATCCCGGAGACCATCGTTACCATGATCGTCGGATATTATCTGGGTTCCATCCTGGACTTCCGCAGAGACCGTGTACGTCCGTACAGAGGCAGCAAAGGTACGGCTTTGTCGATCTTCCAGTGGCTGGGCGGCCTGGTCCTTGCCGCAGGTCTGACCGTAGATACCGTCCTTGTCTTCTCCAAGCTGCAGAACGCGGAAAGCGGTGATTTCGATATCACAGGCCTGAGCGCTGTCAACTGGACCACCATCGGTATCGTGAGTGCTGCCGCCATCGCTGTGGCAGTAGTTTTATTCATCGTCGCGGCACGAAACAAGAAGGCAGAATAAGGCACAAAGAAGCAAGAGCATCCCTGCATTCGGGATGCTCTTTTTTCATTTATATTACATCCTTGAAATGGCCAAAAAGTTGACAAAACCGCATTTTGAGGGTACAATGCTCCACCGGGTTTGAAAAAAGCCCGAAAATCTCAAAGAAAAAGAGGAATATCCATGGCAGACAATAAGACCATGATGCAATATTTTGAATGGTATCTTCCGAACGACGGTCTTTGGTGGAAACGCTGCGCAGCCAAGGCCCCGAACCTGAAAGCCCTCGGTATCACCGACGTATGGCTGCCGCCAGCGTATAAAGGCACCTCCTCCGATGACGTTGGATACGGTGTCTACGATCTGTACGATCTGGGCGAATTCGATCAGAAAGGATCCATCCGGACCAAATACGGAACGAAAGAAGAATATATCGAGGCCATTCATGCATTTCATCAAGAAGACATCCGCGTATATGCGGACATCGTACTCAACCACCGCATGGGCGGTGATGCACTGGAAGAAGTGACTGCAGTCCCTGTTTCTCCGGAGGACCGCAATCAGGAGATCGGCGAGGAGCAGACAGTCGAGGTCTGGTCCAAATTCACATTTCCGGGACGAAATGGAAAATACAGTCCTTTTATCTGGGATCACACACACTTTACCGGGACCGATTGGGATGAGTCTACACAGGAAAGGGGCAAGATCTATCGATTCACCGGCAAGAACTGGGACCCTGACACCGATCCTGAATTCGGTAATTTCGATTATCTGATGGGTATGAACGTGGATACCGATGCGCCGATCGTCGCAGAAGAACTGAAAAAGTGGCTCGAATGGTATCTGCGGGAGACCGGCGTGGATGGGCTGCGTCTGGATGCGGTCAAGCACATCAGCTTCCCGTTTTATCGCAAACTCCTCTCCGAAGTACGCAAGGAAATGAACGGATCCTATCCCGCCGTCGGTGAATATTGGAGCGGTGACCTTGGGCGCCTCTTGTACTATCTGGATTCTGTGGACAATAATATGTCCTTGTTCGACGTTTCCTTGCATTTCAACTTCTTCCATGCGGCAGAGGCCGGTGAAGCGTATGATCTGCGCGGGATCTTGACAAACACACTGGTTTCGGAGCGTCCGGAAAATGCCGTCACCTTTGTGGACAATCATGATACACAGCTGGGTCAGAGCCTGCAGTCCTTCGTCCAGGACTGGTTCAAACCACTGGCCTACACTTTGATCCTGCTGCGTCAGGAAGGCCAGCCTTGCGTTTTCTATGCGGATTATTACGGGAACCCTTCCCACGACCGTCCACTGGTCCCGAACCTGGGCAAATTCATCAAGATCCGGCATGCCTACGCTTATGGGGCACAAGAAGACTATTTCGAAAACGAGCACCTGATCGGATGGGTGCGCCAAGGCGATGAAGCGCATCCCAACTCCGGCATCGCTGTCGTTTTGAGCAATAAAGAAGGCGGCTCGATCCATATGAAGATCGGTACCGCCTTTGCAGGAGAATCCTTTTATGATGCTACAGGCCGCTGCCCCGACCCGGTCGTGATCGATGAAGAGGGCTTCGGCGACTTTTCTGTGGAGGAAAAGACCGTTTCCGTCTGGGTCCGCCGCTATGCGATGGAAGACCTGACCGTAAACGAATGATCCTTGCTATTCTCTGACCATCAGTACTTTGCCGACCGTCTGTTTATCATCCCGGACAGCCGACATGGCCTGCTGCATGTCTTCCAGGGTGAACCTGTGCGTGATCAGCTTTCCGACGTCCACCAGCCCCCGCTCGATCAGATCGATACACAGAGGGAAGAATAAAGCCGGTGTGGCGTGAGAGAAGCGCAGCTGCAGCCGATGGAAATGCATGTAATTGATGTCCAAGGTACATTTGCTCTCCTCCGGTGTCTTCGCGATGCCGATCACCGAGATCACACCGCCAAAAGAAGCGATGGAGACTGCTTCCGGCACGGTCGACGGCGGCGTGGTCACGAGGACTCGCTGTATATTCCTGCCCTTCAAAACTTCGGGAACGGAGACCTGATCGGTGAACAGCACTTCATCCGCACCGTAATCATATGCCAGTTCGATACGCTTTTGGGAATGGGCATGTGCCAGGACCGTGATGTGTCCTGCACCTTTCAGACGGGCAAGCCGGACCGCCAATAGGGCGATCGGCCCTGCACCATATACGACGACCTCATCTCCCAGTTGGATATCAGCCACCTCCACCAGATCCATCGCTACACCGAAAGGCTCGATGATGGCACCTTCCTCGAAGGACAACGACCGGATCGGCACCAGCGCTCTCGCATTGACGACGATCTTTTCCGCGAATCCCTCATAGGGCGGTACATATTTGTGATCACAAAGTTCTACGTGACCATTGCGGCAGGCAGGACAATCACCGCAATAAGACGAAGACTCCATAGCAACTCGATCCCCCACATGGACATTGGTCACATGGGAACCGACTGCTTCTACGATACCGGCCAATTCATGACCGAAAGGATGATATGCGGCCGAGGCCTGTGCCGCGTTCACGTCCGAACCACAGACACCGCAGGCCTTGATATCCAGGACGACTTCATCCGCACCGGGGGCTTTTAGCTCTACGTCGCGGATCTCTACCATAAAAGGTGCTTTCAGGAATGCTTGTTTCATGTTGTGTACTGCTTTCATTATTCATACCTTGGTTGTAACTGCTTCTGTTGTACCATATTCAGAACGTTTAATCAAGTCCGCAGATCTTTATTGACAAGGCGGCCGATAACACATATAATTTTTTATCATCATGTCTCCTAGTTCCGCTCTGCCCTGTATATATAGTGCAAGGCTCCTGAACGGACGGTCATAACGGAGCTAATCAAACTGCAAAGGAGAAACGATCATGGCAAATGAAGAAATGAACACCTTACAACTGGAAGAACTGGAAAACATTGCCGGTGGTTTGCCACTTGGCCTTGCTGATGACGCGAAACGGG
>JAFVHC010000046.1 GCA_017474705.1 Bacillota bacterium | reverse complement strand
TGGAGCAGGAAGAGTTTGAAAAGGCAGAAGCCGATCTCTCCAAGGCGCAGTCATTATCGTATAATGAACAAGAGGATGCTACATGATCTCATTTGAAGAACTGGAAAAGAACTATAAACAGGTCATCGAGCGGACTGCAGAAGCCGCCATCCGTTCAGGGCGTGCACCTGAAGACGTCCTGCTCCTTCCGGTGACCAAGACGCAGGACGCGGAAGTGCTGAAGATGGCCTATGATCTTGGCATGCGGGCTTGCGGGGAGAACCGCGTGCAGGAGATACTGGCAAAGAAACCGCTCCTGCCGCAGGATCTGATCTTCCATCTGATCGGCCATCTCCAGAAAAACAAAGTCCGTCAGATCCTGGGGGAAGTCAGTCTGATCCATTCTGTCGATAGTTTCGAACTGGCACAGGTGATCGAAAAAGAGGCTGTCAAAAAAGACCTGGAAGCCGATATCCTTGTGGAGATCAACGCGGGGGGAGAAGAGACCAAATTCGGTACGACGCTGGAGCAGACCGAAGGACTGATCCGGCAGATCGCCGTACTTCCGCATGTACATGTCCGGGGTTTGATGACGGTGGCACCTTATGTCGAAGATCCCGAAGAAAACCGAAAAGTTTTTAGGGACATGCATCATATTTATATTGACATTCAAGATAAAAACATCAATAATGTAACCATGTCTGTCCTATCTATGGGCATGACCAATGATTATGAAGTTGCTGTATCAGAAGGCGCGAATCTGGTCCGAGTGGGGACCGGCATTTTCGGCGCATGACAATATATCGTATAAAAGAGAGGATCGAAAATGAGCAAATTTGTAGACAAGCTGACATCAGCCCTTGGCATTTCCAAAGTATACGACGGAGACGATTACGACGAGTATGATCAGTACGATGAGTACAATCAATATGATGAAGAAAACGAATCCTCATCACGTACTTCTTCGGCGCGTTCTTCACGTTCTTCCTATGCATCGGATGCATCGAGTACACGGGATACTTCTTCAGCGAGATCTGCCGGACGTTACGGAAGCTCTTCTTATGCTTCATCTTCTTCCCGCTATGACCGCACTTCTTCCTATGACCGTTCCGAACCTTCCGTCACGCGTCTGTCCGGATCCTCCACATCCAGTATCTCAAATTACAGCCGCCTCCGCAATTCCAAGGTCGTGAACCTGAATGCCAGCATCCAGATGGAAGTCGTAATGGTCAATCCCGAAACGCTGGAAGAAGCCAGGGATATCGCCATGCAGATCAAAGACCGCAAGCCTGTGGTCATCAACCTGGAATTCGCTGAACCGCGTGTTGCACAGCGTATCACCGATCTGCTTTGCGGTTGCTGCTATGCGCTGAACGGCAATATCCAGCGCGTTTCCGATAAGATATTCATGATCGCTCCGGATACTGTAGGCTTTGCCGGTGATCTGGATATTCGTGAAAAACTGCAGGGAGAGAATGCATTCAATCTGCCCTGGCAGGAGCAATAAACGTGACAAAAGAAGACATTTTGTTCCGACGGCGGCTGGAGGATCTGATCGAGAGATCCGACAGGATCGGGTATCCTGTATTCTCGGATTTCCTCGACGGAGGGCAGCGCCAGATCGCTGAGACACTCAGCCTCCCGCCGCAGATCAGAATGATGTTCATCGGGGGATATGAGGACGCTGAGCGAGTCGTAGCGGCCTTTTATCCCGCGTTTTTTAATTATACGATCGAAAAGGGGATCCCAGAGGAAAGCATGGAGCATCCGGTCCACGCTTTGGATATTCGGCTGAAAGCTGCGAAATTCGTACATAAGGTACCCGGGCATCGGGACTATCTCGGTGCATTGATGGGACTCGGGATCAAACGCGAAACCATGGGTGACATCCTGGTGCATGAAGAGGGAGCCGTTTTGATCACATTGGACAGTGTGGCTCCTTATATATGTGAAAACCTGATTTCTGTCGGCGCTGCAGAAGTGACTGCGAAGGAGATCTCACTTTCCGCGGTCGGTCAGTATGTACCGGACGGGCAGGTGAAGGTCATCGACGTTTCGTCTCTGCGCCTGGATGCTGTCATCAGCAAAACATTCAATATGGGGCGCAGTGAGGCACTGCTATGGGTACGCAGCGGGAGGGTCCATCTCAACTGGAAAGAGATGCTGCAGAACGATCGTTCTGTCAAAGCCGGAGATCTGATCTCGGTCCGAGGTAAAGGCCGCATCCGTATCCTGGAGGAGACGGGTACGACCCGTTCCGGCCGCATCAAATTGAAAATCGAAAAATATGGTTCCTGAAGCGGTTATACACCGCGGGAGAATACTACATGAAAAAAACAGTACATCTGGTACTTTGGAGTGTCCTGCTGATCGCGTTCGATCAATGGACGAAACATATGGCGCAGACAGGGCTTACAAAACCCATCCCATTGATCCGCGGCGTTTTTGAGCTGCAATACGTGGAGAATCAAGGCGCTGCCTTCGGCATCCTGCAGAACAAACTTTGGCTGTTCATCGTATTCACTTTGATCATGCTGTGCGTTCTGGGGTATCTTTATTACAAAACTCCGGCTGAAAAAGGCTTTGGCTGGATCCGACTGGCTTTGATCCTTATCATTTCCGGCGCGATCGGCAACCTGATCGATCGTGTGCTGCGCAGGTACGTCGTTGATTTCCTGTACTTCTGCCTGATCGATTTCCCAGTCTTCAACGTTGCTGATTCTTATGTGGTCGTCGGCTGCTGTCTGTTCGTTCTTTTGTACTTCGTGCAGAAGAAGCAGGTGATACAGGTGCTGGAGAACCTTGAGAAGAAGGAGAAAAGCAGTGAGTGAGGTCTGGATCGCGGGTGAAAATAACAAAGGCGCACGTCTGGATCTGTTTTTGCAAGAAACGATGGATGATGTATCCCGTTCCAGGATCCGTAAATGGATCGATGAGGGCGCTGTGCTCGTCAATGGTGTACAGGTCAAAGCTGGATACAAGCTTCGCATCGGTGATCAGATCGAGGTCGATGAACCAGAGCCGGAAGAACTGCTTTCAGCCGCGCCGGAGCCCATGGACCTGGAGATCGTTTATGAGGATGAAGATCTGGCGATCGTAAACAAGCCCCAGGGCATGGTCGTGCATCCATCTGCTGGTCACCCGAAGGGAACATTGGTCAACGGCCTGATGTATCACTTCCAGGGGCAGCTATCCGGCATCAACGGTGTCCTTAGACCAGGTATCGTCCATCGGATCGATAAGGATACATCCGGCCTTTTGGTCATCTGCAAAAGCGACAGAGCACATAACGCGCTCAGCACCATGCTGGCCGACCATGATATCACAAGGAAATATCATGCCATCGTTTATGGTAATATCAAAGAGGAAGAGGGAACCATAGATCAACCTCTTGGACGTGCTACGGCCGACCGAAAGAAGATGGCGATCGTCCCAGGAGGACGAAGGGCCGTCACACACTATAAAGTGCTGGAACGGTTCGGGGTTTTTACATATATTGAGGTGACGCTGGAGACAGGCCGGACACATCAGATCCGGGTGCATATGAAAAGCATACAGCATCCGGTGCTGGGGGATCCGCTGTATGGGCCAATGACTTTCAACAAAGAACAAGGACGGCTGATCGCTTCCGTTAAGGAGGAGATCAGTCACGGTCAGCTTTTGCATGCTAAAGTACTCGGCTTCCGCCATCCTGTCAGTGGGACCTATATGGAATGGGAAAGTGAACTGCCTGCGCCTTTTGAACGTGTTTTATCCGCGTTTCGTGCTATGCAGTAACACTTGTCATGCGTTGCAGAAATATGATATAATACTTCTGATCCATAGAAAGAGGATACCTATGCCAACGAAAAAAACCAATATTTCAGCTGCCGTCGTACGCAGACTTCCACGTTATTACCGTAAAATGCTGGAATTACTGACGACTGGCATCGATCATATATCATCCGGGGAGCTTGCCGCGCAAATGGGGTTTACAGCTTCACAGATCCGTCAGGACCTGAATCATTTTGGAGGTTTTGGCCAGTACGGATATGGATACAATGTCAGTTATCTGAAAGATGAGCTTGCTAAGATCCTTGGCATCGACAAGACCTATAATGTGATCATCCTTGGCGCCGGTCATCTTGGGAGTGCGCTTGCCAACCATGCACCTACCGAGAAACTGACTTTTATCTGCCGAGCCCTTT
>JAFVHC010000045.1 GCA_017474705.1 Bacillota bacterium | reverse complement strand
GCCTGCCCGGTGATTGCCGAGCAGATCCGGCTGCGCAACCTGAGCGGCATCATCATCATCGATTTCATTGATATGAAACGTGATTCCGACCGTGAAAAACTGTTGGAACTCATGAAAAGCAACATAAAAAAGGATCGTCAACGAGTGACGATCCATGGATATACGCATTTGGGACTCATGGAGCTGTCGCGCAAACGTGAAAGTGTGCCGCTGGCAACCATGCTCGAAAGCTCGGAATAAATTAAAACAGATGCGTACGTACGCGGTTCTCGATCATTTCCATGGCGACAAGATTGTGTCCACCCACCGGGATGATCAGATCCGCGTATTTTTTACTTGGCTCCACATACATTTCATGCATCGGTTTGACAGTGGAGATGTACTGATCGATGACGGAATCCAAGGAACGTCCGCGTTCATTGACATCCCGTCGGATACGGCGCAGGATACGGATGTCCGCGTCTGTATCGACAAAGATCTTGATGTCCATCATCTCCCTCAGCTTCGGTTCCGCAAGCACCATGATGCCGTCTATGACCAGGACGCGTGTCGGATCGATGGTTTTGACCTGATCGCTGCGGTCATGGATAGTATAATCGTACACTGGGCATTCGATGGAAAAACCTTGTTTCAGCAGATTGATATGTTGCGCCATCAGATCCGTATCGAATGCCTCCGGTGCATCATAGTTCTGCTTCGTACGCTCTTCAAAGGTCTTTTCATGCTGTGCTTTATAATAATCATCATGATAAATGACCGTGACGTCATCGCCGAATTTCTTTTTCAGCAGATCCGATATCGTACTTTTACCGGATCCTGATCCGCCGGCGATACCGATGATCAACATAGTTTCCATACGCGTTCCTTTCCATCATCGAACGATATCGAAGATCAGAGGTTTCCTGACCGGAGCCTCAGGTCCGATCGTGACCGCGGCCGAGATCTGAGCGGCAGTTTCCTTCAAGACCGCACGACGGTTGGTATACAAGGTGCAGAGCACATCTCCTCGTGCAACTTTATCACCGATCTTTTTCTGGATGATGATACCGGCGGCCGGATCTACCGGCTCTTCCTTGGTAGCACGTCCCGCGCCAAGACGAACAGAGCAGAGGCCGATCTGTTCCGCATCGACGGCTTGTATATAACCCTCGGCTCCGGATTTTACATCGTAGGAAAAAGCACATTTGGGGAACAGCGAAGTGTCCTGAAGATACCGGACGTCTCCGCCTTGCCGACCGATCCATTCCTGCATCTTGGCAAAAGCGGCTCCGGAAGAGAGTGCTTCCTCGGCTTTCTTCATTGCTTCCTCCTGCGGGATACGGAACACCATGGAAATCAATGTAGCAGCCAGCGTCAGACAGACGATCTTCATGTCTTCAGGACCTTCGCCCTGCAGAACGCGTACCGCTTCGATGACCTCCAGCGCATTGCCTATATTATGACCTAAAGGCTCATCCATATTGGTCAGGACCGCAGCGATGTTCCGCCCGCAAAGGCGGCCGATCGTGGTCATTTTTTCAGCCAATACACGGGCATCTTCCACAGTCTTCATAAACGCGCCGGAACCGACTTTGACATCGAGAACGATGTTTTGTGCGCCAGCTGCCAGTTTTTTGGACATGATACTGGATGTGATCAGCGGGATGGAATCCACCGTAGCGGTGACATCCCGAAGCGCGTACAGCTTCTTATCAGCCGGTGTCAGATTGCCGGATTGCCCGACCAGCGCGATCCCGATATCTTCGACCTGTTTCAAGAACGTTTTCTCATCCAGGGTGATATCATAACCCGGGATCGATTCCAGTTTGTCCACGGTGCCGCCGGTATGACCCAGGCCGCGTCCTGTCATCTTTGCCACCTTCGCTCCTAATGAAGCCACAAGCGGCATCACGATAAGAGATGTTTTATCTCCGACGCCGCCGGTCGAATGCTTATCCGCAGAGAGTGTATCGAAACGTGACAGATCGATCATATCACCAGAATGCGCCATGGCATCTGTAAGGAAAGAGATCTCCCGATCGTTCATTCCCTGGAAGAAGATGGCCATACACAAAGCAGAAGCCTGATAATCAGGTATCGAACCCTCCGTATAACCTTTGATGAAAAAACGGATCTCATCCTCAGAAAGCGGATGACCATCACGTTTCTTTTCGATGATATCATACATTCGCATAACAGAATCTCACCTCGCATGTTTTGTGAAGTCTAAAGGCAGGCTTTTAAGGCCTGCCGATAGACTCTTTTCATATGGGATTGTACACTTATCTCTGACCCTTGTCGTACGGGATACCTTCTGCTTTCGGAGCTTTAGAAGACTTCGAGGTGAAAGCAAGGACGATCAGGGAGATGATGTACGGCATCATATTATAGACCGTACTGGGGATGTTCAGGCTGTTCAGGAATCCGATGCCGATATAGACGTTGGACAGCGCACGGAACAGACCGAAGAGCAGAGCTGCCAACGCGATGCGGAACGGTTTCCACTGACCAAAGATCATAACAGCAAGCGCTAAGAAACCGAAACCGGCAACGCCATTCTCGAACTTCCACTCGGAAACACCGGCCATGATATAGCTGATGCCGCCCAGGGAAGCGAAAACACCAGAGATCAGGACGCCGGCCCAACGCATCTTATAGACGTTGATACCAACGGAAGCCGCAGCCTGCGGATGCTCGCCGCAGGCCATCATGCGCAGACCGAATTTCGTCTTATAGAGAACAACGAAAGCAACGATCAGGGCGATGATGGTAACGACCAGGAACCAGCTGAATTCGAATCCACCGATGTACTGGATGAATTTCTTCTTCTGGACCACGTACTGGATGGTAGAAGAGACGTCGTCCGGGTTGGCTTTCATATTGATCGCCTTGACAAGAACGGTAGCCAGCGCGGTACCCAGAATGTTCAATGCGGTACCGACGATGGTCTGATCCGCCTTAAAGTTGATACAGGCAACTGCCAGCAGTGAAGAGTACACGACACCGAAGATGACGGCACCGATCATGACCAGCAGGACCGTAACGATACCAGGCAGATCCGCGGGCAGGTAACGCATCATCAGTGCGCCGCCCAGGGCACCTATGACCATGATACCTTCCAGACCCAGGTTGATCACGCCGGAATGCTCGGAAAAGCACCCGCCAAGGGCGACGAGCAGAAGAACAGACGCGAAAATCAATGTGTATTGAACAAGCAGTAACATTATGCATCCGCTCCTTTCGTCGAGTTTTTCTTCTCTTCTTTGGCAGCGATACCTTTCTTCATAGCCAGCTTCAGGAATCCGACGAAACCGCACAGATAGATGATGATGGCAGAGATCAGATCAGAGATCTGCGCGGAGTAGAGCGTCTTATCAACAAAGGCGCCGCCGCGGGTGATGTGCTGGATGAAATAAGAGGAGAAGATGGTTCCGATCGGGTTCAGACCGCCGAGGAAAGCCGCGGCGATACCATTGAAGCCCATGCCCGGAACGGTAGAAGCAGTGACGCTCCACTGTTCGAAGTCGGTCAGATAGAATAGCGCGCCGCCGGCTGCTGCAAGAGCACCGCCGATGGCCAGCGTTACGATGATATTTCGTTTTTCCGCCATACCAGCGTATTTCGCTGCGTTTTTGTTGAAACCAGTCGCTTTGAGTTCATACCCGAACTTGGTCTGATCCAGGATGACCTTCAAAGCAATGGCGACCAGGATCGCCAGAGGGATCGACAAGGAAACGTAGGAATTATTGGCAAAGAGCTTATCAAGGCCAAGCGTAGGCAGAATGCTGGAAGCCGCGTAATCCTTCAAGTGCAGGGTATAAGGACTCGTTTCTTCCTTGACAGCGCTCAGGATCATGTTGGTCGTGTACAGACCGATCCAGTTGAGCATGATACCAGAAATAACTTCATTGACGTTGCAGTATGCCTTCAGCAGACCGACGACAGCACCATAGATGGCACCGGCGACAATGGCGAAGAGCAGGGCTGCCCACCAAGGAAGTCCAAGCGCAAGAGCACCATAGATGCTGGCGCAGGCACCGACCACATACTGTCCGGCACAACCGATGTTGAACAGTCCTACCTTGTAGCAGAAAAGGATGGACAAAGAGCACATCAGCAGAGGTGCCGTCTGGACCAGGGTATTACCAAAGTTCTTCAGCTGCAGATTGGCACGGGAATAGGTGAAGTAATTCTTGATGACTGCAAGGATCGCATCGAACGCGCCGGCCGGATTGATGAACAGCAGTACGATGAAACCGATCAAAAGGCCCAGCACGATACAGATCAAAGAGGCGATCAAAGACTGAACGCCTTCGTTTTTCAGAATGTTCTTTTTCATGCTTTCACCTCTTCTCGTTTAGCACCGGCCATATACAGACCCATTTCTTCAACGGTCGTCTGTTTCGGATCCAGCTGACCGACGATCTCACCCTCATACATGACAAGGATGCGGTCGGAAACGTCCATGACCTCGTCCAGTTCCAGCGAGATCAAAAGAACCGCCTTACCGGCATCGCGCAGGGCGACCAGCTCTTTATGGACACCTTCGATGGCGCCGACATCCAGGCCTCGAGTAGGCTGTACAGCGATCAGCAGATCGGGATCCTTATCGATCTCACGACCGATGATCGCTTTCTGCTGATTACCACCGGACATAGCACGTGCGATCGTGATGGGGCCCTGACCGGAACGAACGTCGTATTCTTCGATGAGCCTTTCGGCGTATTTGCGGATGTTCGCCTTCTTCAGGAATCCTGCGCCGGAAGTGAATTCAGGCTCGAAATAGCGCTGCAGAACAAGGTTGTTTTCCAGCGTATAATCCAGGACCAGGCCATGTTTATGACGATCTTCCGGAATATGGCTGATACCGTTCGTGCTGCGTTTGCGGATCGGCATATGCGAGATATCCATACCCTTGAAGAGGATCTTTCCGCTCTTGAGCGGCTCCAGTCCGGAGATGCCGTATGCAAGTTCCGTCTGACCATTGCCGTCGATACCTGCAATACAGAGGATCTCTCCCGCGTGGATCTTAAAGGAAACACCTTTGACCGCGTTGTTATGATGCGTTTTGGAAGCAACGACCATGTCCTGTACGTCAAGAACGACTTCGCCCGGATGTGCTTCTTCCTTTTCAACGTGGAAATTGACGTTGCGGCCCACCATCATAGCGGAAAGGCCTTCGGCGGTCGTATCTTTGATATCGACAGTACCGATATATTTACCTTTGCGCAGAACAGAGCAGCGGTCCGCGACTTCCATGATCTCGTTCAGTTTGTGAGAAATAAAGAGGATAGATTTGCCTTCAGCAGCCAGATTCTTCATGATCTGCATCAGTTCTTCGATCTCCTGCGGTGTCAGAACAGCCGTGGGTTCGTCGAAGATGAGGATCTCATTGTCTCGATACAGCATTTTCAGGATCTCTGTGCGCTGCTGCATACCTACGGTGATATCTTCAATGATCGCGTCCGGATCGACCTTCAGGCCGTATTTTTCAGAAAGCGCTATGACTTTCTCCCGGGCTTCTTTTTTCTGAAGAAATCCCGCTTTGTTCGGTTCTACGCCGAGAATGATGTTATCGAGAACGGAGAAGCATTCGACCAGCTTGAAATGCTGATGCACCATACCGATGCCAAGATCGTTCGCATCGTTCGGGTCGTTGATCTCCACCTTGACGCCATCCTTGCGGATCTCGCCTTCTTCAGGCTGATACAATCCGAAAAGAACGGACATGAGCGTGGATTTACCCGCTCCGTTCTCTCCTAAAAGCGCATGGATCTCACCTTTGCGCAGCTGGAGGGAAATATCATCATTGGCAATAATACCGGGAAAGCGTTTGGTGATATGCAGCATTTCGATTGCATATTCAGACATAGATGGTTTCCTTCCCTTCGTGATCAAGTAAGCTAGGATTTGAAAAAGGGGAGAGCCTATATGAATATCTATATAGACTCTTCCCGTTTTTGATCTTTATATCTGATTATTTGATGTTGCCCTGATCCTCGAGCGCGATAACGGTGGCGAAATCAGAAGCGGATTTGGTGATGTCGTTGGAGACGGTGACTTTGCCGCCGAACATGTCAGCAACCAGAGCCTTGTAATCATCCTGAGAGAAACCATCACCGAACTGGGTGGACTCAGCAAGCTGGACATAGTTCGCAGCCGGATCCTCGGAAACCAGACCCAGTGTATCGATCTTTCCGCCGTACTCAGAGAACTTGCCGTCGACAACAACACCCAGCATGGTATTGACGGTTGCCGCCAGACCCTTCATAGCGGAGGTAACGGTCATGCCATCGCCGTAGGTACCATCGATGATGCCCTTCTGGTCAACGTCGACGCCGATGACCTTGCCGCCGACCTTAGCCGCAGCTTCAGCAGCAGAAGTGAAGATACCGCCGCCGCAGGCGAAGACGATCTCAACACCGCCGGCATACCAGGTGTCCATAGCAGCAGTGATATCAGCATCGCCGTAGAACTGGTTGCCATATGCGTACTTCATGGTAACGTCGGTAAGGCCCGCTTCTTTCGCAGCAGCGTCAGCACCCTGAACGAAACCATAACCATAACGCTGAACAGCAGGAACTGCCATGCCGCCCAGGAAGCCAAGGTTCTTGTAACCCAGCTTTACAGCAGCGAAACCGGCCATGTAACCGCAGAGCTCTTCCTGATATACAGCAGAGTAGAGGTTAGAGGGGATCTTGTAGTTTTCAGAGAAATCACCGGCGGAAACGTCCAGAGCGATGAAAGTAACGTCGGAGTAATTGTCGGCGGTAGCTTCGATCGCTTTACCGAACGCATAACCAGGCATGACGACTACGTTGTAGCCTTCATCGATGGCGGACTCGATCATGGCGATACGATCCTCATCAGAATCGGAAGCAGGCTTGTAGTAGGTGAACTTGACGCCGTTCTTGTCACAGAAAGCTTTGCAGGCCTCATACGTGGTCTGGTTGAAAGACTGGTCCGTGATGTCACCATAGTCGGTGATCATAGCAACTTTTACATCGGCAGCAGCTTTTTCGCCGTCGCCGGAGGCAGCGGGTGTGTCTTTCTTGCCGCAGCCGGCCATCATGATGCACACCATAGCGATGACGAGCATCAGACTCAAGAGTTTTTTCATTTTTCTTTCTCCTTAAAAATGATTATTTATGATGCAATGATTGGATTGCATACATTTACTGTATTATACTTTTTTCCTGCCAAATAATCAAGAGAAATAGAACGATTTTCTCATTTTCTACCGAAGATGATCTGGTGAAAAACGGTAAGGCAGGAGTTCCGCGAGGGTATGGTCCTCATACTCCAGAGGCTCTTCATTTTTGATCAGCAGGACCTCGAAATCGGATCTGCAAAATTCGCTCATGACCTGCCTGCAGACACCGCATGGCGGAAAAATACCTTCCACGACAGCTCCTTTGCCTCCGGCAATGGCGATCCTGACGAAATCCCTTTTCCCCTCGCTGACAGCTTTGAAAAAGGCTACGCGTTCACCGCAGACCGTAGGCGTATATGATGCATTTTCGATATTGCACCCCGTATAGACCGTTCCATCCGCACATTCCAGCGCCGCGCCGACGCAATAGCCGGAGTAGGGGGCATAAGCGCTTTTCATTGCATGGACCGCTTCCCGCATAACGCGTCTCTATGCGGATCCTGGTTCATCGAAGCACCTCGCCCTTGCAGATGTACGGAACGTCAAGCAGATCCGCGACAGTAGCAGCGATCGCCGCGAACGTGGGCTGCGTGCCAAAGTTCTTTGGCCGGACAGAAGCTCCATACATGACCAGCGGTACATATTCACGCGTGTGGTCCGTATGATCATCCCCGGGGTCGCAGCCATGGTCCGCTGTGATCATGACGACGTCCTCAGGTCCCATCTTTTTGATGAAACCTTCCAGCCACCCGTCGAATTCAGCAAATGCGGATGCATAGCCGTGGATATCCTGCCGATGTCCGTACAGCATATCGAAATCCACAAGATTCGTGAAACAGATGCCATTGAAATCCTTGTCCAAAGCTTCCAGCGTCCGCTGCATGCCCTCGGTATTTCCATGCGTGTAAACGTACTCCGTAATGCCTTTGCCGGCGAAGATATCGTTGATCTTGCCGATCGCATATACAGTCTTTCCGGCAGCTTTTACAGCGTCCAGGATAGTTTCCGCCGGCGGCTCCAGAGAGAAGTCGTGACGGTTCGCCGTACGTTTGAAGTCCGCAGCACAGGTACCCAGGAACGGACGCGCGATGACTCTTCCGACAGCATGCGGACCGGTCAGGATATTCCTTGCGATGCGGCAGTATTCGTACAGTTGTTCCGGCGGCACGAGTTCTTCATGCGCCGCGATCTGGAATACGGAATCCGCGGAGGTATATACGATCAGATCTCCGGTCTTCAGGTGTTCTTCACCATAGTCACGGATGACGTCGGTGCCGGAATAGGGCAGGTTGCAGAGCACGCCGCGTCCCGTAGCAGCGCGGAACTTCTCGAGCACTTCTTCCGGAAACCCCTGCGGATACGTGGGCAGAGGAGCATCCGACTGGACACCTGCGATCTCCCAATGGCCGATCGTAGTATCTTTGCCCATGGAAGCTTCACGCAATCTTGCGAACGCACCTTCCGGCGCCTCGACCGGGCCAAGATATTCCTGACCATCGATATTCGCCAACCCTAAGCGGCGCATCACATCGTTGCGATAGGCCGGATCCTGCGAGATCCGCTTCATGGTATTGCAGTCGTGATCACCGAACAGATGCGCATCCGGCTCCTCACCGATACCGCAGGAATCCAATACGATCAGAAAGACTCGTTTTGCCATGATCAGTACATCTCCTTAGCGGTCTCCAGCGCGACTTTCATCATATCGGTGAAAGAAAGCTGCCGTTCTTCTGCCGTGGTGTTCTGGCTCGGATCGAACACATTGTCAGAGATCGTGCAGATCGCCAGAGCGTTCTTCTTCGCACGAGCAGCGGTCATATACAGACCGGCCGCTTCCATTTCGATCGCCATGACACCCATCTTTTTCCAGTTGAGGGTACCATTCAATGCATCAGGAATACCTTCTTCATCCCCATAGAAAGGATCTGAAGAAAGGATGTTGCCCACATGATAGCGCATCCCAAGACGGTCCGCGGCATCGATCGCCGTGCGCAGCAGCTTGTAACTCGCAAGCGGAGCGTAAGTGCCTGCCATGTGGAACTGACTGGCAAAATTCGAAGTGGTGCAGGCGCCCATACCGAAGACGATGTCTCGTACATGGACATCTTCCTGGATGGATCCGGCGGAACCGACACGGATGATGTTATCTACACCGAAGAAATTGAAAAGTTCATAGGAATAGATACCGATGGAGGGGATGCCCATACCGCTTGCCATGACGCTGACCGGTACGCCAAGGTATTTGCCGGTGTATCCCTGTACACCACGGACGTTGTTGACCAGTCTGATATCATCCAGGAAATTCTCCGCAATGAATTTGGAACGCAGCGGATCACCCGGCATGAGGACCGTCGGTGCAAAATCATCCGGCTTTGCATTGATATGAGGGGTAGGGGTAAGATACGGTAATGCCATGATGTTTCATCTCCTTATCATTTGGTTTGAAAAAGGATCAGTACGTTCCCTCGGGAACGGTTTCAGCTTTTACGATCTTGACGATGCGGCTGGTGCCCAAACGGCTCGCACCAAGGGCGATGAAGTCCTCAGCATCCTGGATCGAAGAAATACCGCCGGCTGCCTTGATCTT
>JAFVHC010000044.1 GCA_017474705.1 Bacillota bacterium | reverse complement strand
TCTCGATCTGCTTCTTCTCCTCCTCCGAAAGGCTGAAATCCCAGACCTGGAAGTTCTCTTCCACATGCTCCAGCTGCGCCGCCTTGGGGATGACCACGACGCCGCGCTCCAGGTTCCACCTGAGCATGACCTGTGCGATCGTTTTGCCGTGGGCGTCCGCGATGGCCTTGAGCACCTCGTTTTTATATGGATGATATCGGCCGCCGCCCAAAGGTGCCCACGCCTCCGGAACGACACCGTAGCGCTTCATGTTGACCAGCGCCTCCTTCTGGATGAAGAACGGCGAGATCTCGATCTGATCGACAGCCGGCCGCATCTCTGCGCATTCACAGAGGTTGGCCAAGGCATGCGGGAAGAAGTTGGAGACACCGATCGCCCGCGTCAGACCGTCTTTATAGGCGCTCTGCAGGCCCCGCCAGGCCGAGAAATAGTCGTTCATCGCCTGGTGCAGCAGATACAAATCGAAATATTCCAAGCCCGCAGTCTTCAGGGATTTTTCCACCGCACGGCGGGTCGTATCGGCATTCTTCATATCCGTGACCCAGACTTTGGACGTGATGAACAGATCCTCCCGTGTGCACAAGCCTTCGTCGATGGCTTGTCGGACGGCGTCGCCCACTGCGTTTTCATTGGTGTATGCCGTAGCCGTATCGATGAGGCGGTAGCCGGTGCGGATGGCATGCAGCACCGCCTGCCGGCACTGCGCCTTGTCGCTGATACGAAAGACCCCGAGTCCCAGCATGGGCATTTCCCTACCGGTGTTCAGTTTGATGGTTTGCATGGCACTACCTCCCTGCCATAAGATTTAAGCTGTTTCACGAAATGCGCGCCTGCGCACGATGAAGTACGCGGTCTGCATGGCGATGCTCGTCACGACCCAGGAGAACGGGTACACAAGCAACAACGTTTCCAAGGAACGATGCTGCGGGAACCATACGCCCACATACAGCAGCCGGAACGCACAGGTGCCAAGCACGGAAATGAGAGCCGGCACCATGGACCGGTTCAAGCCGCGTAGTGCTCCGCCGCTGATCTCATAGGAGCCGCAGATGAAATGCAGCAGGATGACGATCTGGAACCGTACCATTGCGTACCGGATGACTTCCGTATCTGTCGTAAAGATGCGGATCAGCTGGCCGCGCAGCAGCATCATAAAGGCGATCAGTATCATATCGATGCCGATACCCATGCACATGCTCCACGCCCAGACCTGCCGACACCGTTTCGCGTTGCGGGCACCGTAGTTCTGACTGGTAAAGGTGACCGCGGCCTGCGCGAACGAATTCGCCATGCAGTATGAGATAAAATCGAAATTCTGCGACGCTGTCATACCGGCGATGCACGCCGTTCCGAAGCTGTTGATGGCGCTCTGGATGACCACGTTGGACAGCGAGAATACCGTGGTCTGCAGACCGGCCGGCAGACCGATGCGCACCACGCGCAGCAGATGGTCCTTGCGGATCTTCAAACGCCGCAGGTCCAGATGGAACTCATCCGTTTCCTTGATGAGGAAATACAGTATGAGACCGGCGCTGACACAGTTGGACAGGACCGTGGCCAGAGCGACGCCGATGACGTGCAGCTTAAAGACGATCACGAACAGCAGGTTCATCAGCACGTTCAGGACACCGGCCAGCGTCAGGCTGAAGAACGGCCGCTTGCTGTCGCCCCGGCTGCGCAGGATGGCCGACCCGTAGTTGTAGATCATGATGACGGGCATGCCGCAGAAATAAATGCGCAGATACAGAGTGGCCAGGTCGATGACCTCCTGCGGCGCTCCCATGAGCGTCAGGATCGGTCTTGCCAGAAAGATGCCCAAAATCAGGATCGTGATGCCGGCGATGAGTGCCAATGTGATGATGGTGTGCACTGCGTCCGGGATCTCCGACCGCTCGCCCCGGCCGACCAAATCGCGATGAGCACGTTGGCGCCTACCGACAGACCTACGAACAGGTTGACCAGCAGACCGATGACCGAGGCATTGCTGCCGACCGCCGCCATCGCCTGCGGATTGGTGAATCGGCCGACCACCGCCAGATCCGCGGCATTGAACAGCTGCTGCAGTATAGAACTGGCTGCCAGCGGCAGCGCGAACATGAATATTTTCTTAGCCAGCGGGCCATGCAGCATGTCTACCTCATTGCTGCGTCTTTCTCTGCTCATAGTTTGAGCGACCCCCTTTGATGTTTCTTACTCGATTGTATCATATTCAGGAAAAAACTACAATTCACCTATGGAAAAAATGTGGTATACTGAAAGCACTTGATGAGAAAGGATCATTTACATATGTCTGGTTATCCTTCCCGCTCTGAAGCGGAACGTATACTCGAGACCTCCGTTCCCATGAATCCTGGTCCCTGGGGCGACCACAGCCGTGCCGTCGCCCATGCGGCGGAAAAGATAGCCGCTGCCTGCGGCATGGACCCGGACAAGGCTTATATCCTGGGGCTGCTGCATGATATCGGCCGCCGCTATGGCACCCACCATATCACCCACATCTCCGACGGCTGCCGCTTCATGCTGGAACTGGGCTACCCGGACGTCGCCAAGATCTGCATCACCCATTCGTACAACGTACACGATATCGACAACGACGTAGCTCCAGAGGATAAAGATTCGCCGGAGCGCATCTATGCCGAAAAGATGCTCAAGTCCTACGATTTCGACGATTATGACCGTCTGATCCAGCTGTGCGATTCCATCGGTATGGCCGAGGGACTGGCGCCGATCGAGGTCCGCATGTGGGACGTCAAGGACCGTTACGGCCGCTATCCCGATGAAAAGTGGCAGAAGAACCTGGAACTCAAGGCCTATTTTGAAGAGAAATGCGGCGGCCGTGACTTGTATGAAGTGATAGGTGAAGTGCCTTTCGGCGTGCGCCAGGCTTCTACGTCCGATCTGCCGGAGATGCTTAGGATCTATGATAAAGCGCGTGGTTTTATGGTCTCTGCCGGGAACGAGCGGCAATGGGGCGCTGCATATCATAATGGTGTAGCCTGGCCGCCGGCATCGGTGCTGGAGCAGGATATCGCTGCCGAAAAGAGCTTCGTGTGCCAGTACGGCAGCCGTGTGGTCGGAACGTTCTATCTGACGGAAGGGCCGGATCCGACCTATGCGGTGATCGATGGGGCATGGATCTCGGACGCACCGTACAGTGTCGTACACCGCATCGCCACAGACGGGTCCGTGCGCGGGATCGGCGCTTATTGCGTGCAGTGGGCGCTGAAACGGACCGGACACCTGCGGATCGATACCCACGGAGACAACAAACCTATGCAGCGGCTGATGGAAAAACTGGGCTTCACTTACTGCGGGATCATCCATGTGGAAGAAGATGATGATCCACGGATGGCATATGAAAAAGTAAACGGCTGTGCAATAACGAGTTGATCGTTATCTCACAGCCTTTTTCTGTTAGTACATCACTGCTTCTTATCATGCGGTTCAGAACCGTACGACCTCGTTCTTCTCCGCAGATTCGAAGATCGCTTCCATCAAGCGCATCAGTTCGCGCTGCTGATCGTGCGTGACGATGGGGTCTGCCTCACCGTTCACGACTTTGGCGATGTTGCGGTAATAATCCTTGATGTCGGTATCGATGCGCGGAAGGGGTTCCTCGGCGATCGTCTCCGGCGTGCGCGGGGCCATGGTCTTCGTCAGGCCG
The DNA here is from genome assembly GCA_017474705.1 of Bacillota bacterium. GTDB lineage: Bacteria > Bacillota > Clostridia > Lachnospirales > Bianqueaceae > RUG159. The sequence continues at coordinate 19,008 of JAFVHC010000044.1, read as the reverse complement.
GCCGCCGTGATGATCGGCACCGCATCATGCTCCTCGTCCGCCGTTGCAATGACGATCTTTCCGTTCACATGGAAATCCTCGATCACAGCCGTGCCGTTGAGGCCTTCCACGTACCAGCGCGGCAGGTTGATGAAGTTGCTCGTGCCGACTTCGACCGTGAAGATCAGTCCGTCATCATAGGTGAAAGTCGCGGTGAAACCATCATCCACCTCTTCGTTTGTTACATTGGAAAGCGTTGCGTAGACGGAGACCGGCATGCGGCCCATCATCATGTTCATCTGGTCCAGCAGATGGACGCCCCAGTCCAGGACCATGCCGCCACCGTGTTCTTTGGTATTGCGCCAGTCGCCCGGGATACCGCGGGAACCGTGTACACGGGACTGGATCGCGAACACGCGGCCCAGCTTGCCGGAATCCACGATGGATTTAGCGACCAGGAAATCCTCATCCCAACGGCGGTTCTGATGCACGGTGAACACCGAACCGGTCCGTACGGCCGCTGCGATCATCTCCTCCAGGATTGCGGAAGATGTGGTGACGGGTTTCTCACTGATGGCAAGCTTCCCTGCCTCCAGCGTCTGGATCACGACATCCTTATGTGCATCATTGGGGATCGCAACGGTGACGACGTCCACAGAAGGATCCGCCAGCAGTTCTTCCAGGCTGTGGTAGGCATGGATGCCTACGGCTTCCGCAGCCTGATTGCGTTCGGGCAGGATATCATAAACACCCTTCAGTTCCGTCTCCGGGATCTGCTGCAAAATGCGGGTATGCCACCCACCCATGCCGCCGTATCCTACGACAGCAACGCCAATGGTTCGACTCATACTATTTTCTCCTTGTTACTTGTATTCGCTGCAACCGTTACTCTACCTTTGTTTCAAGCGTTTGTCAAACCTTTTATTATTACAATCCTGCAAACACCCGCATGGCCTTTTCCGCGTCTGCCTGCATGGCTTTTTCCGCCGCCAGCGCCAGATCATGGAAGAAGGTCACATCTTCCTTCTCCAGCAATTCTTTCACCGCGTTGGTACCGGCTTTGGACATGTAACTATAATAATTGATCTTCCGCAGGCCGTTGGCGATACCGGTACGGTAATCCTCCGGGGAGACGCCGCTGCCGCCGTGCATGACTAATGGCAGACCGGTCTTCTCCGCGATCACCTTGACCCGGTCCAGATCCAGGACGGGCTTGGACTTATAGATACCGTGGGCCGTGCCAAAGCTTGGTGCCAGCGCATCGATACCCGTCTCCTTACAGAAGACGACCGCTTCCTCCGGCTCGGTGTAGACCGGACCGGAAGCACTCGCTCCACCGCCTTCCCGGGAGGCCAGCGCCCCCAGTTCTGCTTCCACACCGCAATGATATCCCTTTGCCATCGCGACGGCTTTTTTCGTATTGGCCAGATTTTCCTCGTACGGCAGAGTACTGCCATCATACATCACGCCGGTAAACCCGATCTCCAGCGCCTGCTGCATGTAGTCCAGGGTCTCACAGTGGTCCAGATGCACGCAGACCGGTACCTTGGCGGCCTTGGCAGCCTGTACCATCACCGGGCCGATCTTCGCCAGCGGAGACACGTCTTCATGCAGTTCCGCGTGGGCGATGATCACAGGCACGTTCAGTTTTTCCGCCGCGGCGATCACCGCGTTGATGCATTCCAGGTTCGGCGTGTTGAACGCCCCTACCGCGCACTTCTTCTCTTCTGCCAATTTCAATATTTCGACCAGATCGACAAGCATAGTTCTTTCTCCTACATCAACGGGCGGACCGCCTGATACACAAGCTTGTACCGCTCGTAGATCTTCATGTATTTTTCATGCATTTCTTTACGAGGATGATAGGTCTCTCTCTCCTGCACCATGTGGGAGGCCGCATCGTCCAGGTCACGGAAGAGGCCGGCTGCGATGCCCGTCAGCATAGCGGATCCCACCGTACCCGCATCCACCGTCTTCAACGAGGTGATCGGCAGATCCAGCACGTCGGCTTTCATCTGCATCCAGACTTTGCTTTTCGCTCCACCGCCCGTGGCATTGAGCCTTTTAAAATGGATCCCTGAACCTGCGAGCGCCTCATAGTTGAGACGCATCTCATAAGCGACGCCTTCCATACAGGCACGGTAGATGTCTGCCGCTGTCGTAGCCGTCGTGAGCCCCAAGATCGCGCCTCTGGATCCTGTGTCCATGTATGGAGTCGCAGCACCGGCGAAATGGGGCAGCACCAGCAGTCCTGAAGGTTCATCCTTTCCATAAGCCTGCTCCATGCGCTCGTTGGTCTCGCCGCGGCCAACGGTCTCCATGGCCCACTGGATCAGCGCGCCGCCGGTATAGGAGAAGGCGTAGGCCGCGTATTTCCCGGGCACCGCATGCGGTACCACGGAGAAGAACCCCTTGGCCATCACCGGGATCTCCGGGATGCTGTCGTAGATCGGGGTCAGGCACTCGACAGTACCGGCACCGTCTACGGCCACGCTGCCGTCGAACGCACCTGCACCGACCGCCGCAGCGACCTGATCATGAGCGACAGAAACGATGATGCAGTCTCCGTTCAGTCCGGTCTTTTGTGCGGTCGCAAGGGTGATCGTGCCTGCACTCGTCCCTGTGGGGACCGGTTCGCTCATCAGAGCAACGTCGATCCCGGCCGCATCGAACACCTCCCGGCTCCAGGTCAGCGAATGGATGTCGAAAGCCATGGTGCGGGTCGCCAGAGAATAATCGATCTGTGCCTTACCCGTCAGATGCCAGACCACGAAATCCTCGATCAGGTGGATGCGCTTTGCCGCGGCGTAGACCTGGGGCTGATGCTTTTTGATCCACATCATCTTGGCGATGGAATACATCTCATGCGGGGCCAGGCCTGTCACTTCTGCGATGTGGCCGGCGCCAAGTTTCTGCGCCAGAATGGCACATTCTTCCGCTCCTCGCGGATCCGTATACAGCATGGCATTATGGAGCGGTTCCCCGGCTTCGTTCGTCATGATGAATGTTTCCCCAAAGCTGGTCACGCCGATGCCCGCGATATCCGGATACTGCATCGTCATCTCTTTGATGACCGCATAGACGCTCTCCATCATGGTGGAAATGTCGGTCTCATGGCCGCTCACGGCCCGACGCACCGGATAATCCCGGTACGCCTTGCCGAGGTAGTCGCCATTTTCATCGAATACGGTCAGCTTGCAGCCGGTCGTTCCGATGTCCAATCCTGCGATCTTCATATGCTCAGTCCTTATCGATGTCCACCCAATCGTAGTGCAGATAGGTGGTGAAAGCTTCCTTCAGGATGTCCTTCATGTGGCCCACGCCCACGCTGGTGTGATGTTTGAAGCCGCCTCTCGCCAGGCGGATCATCTTATCTTCCATATCCGGGATCTCGCAGACGCCGGCACAGCCGAAGAAGCTCTGCTCGATCGGGTCCTCGGTAAACTCTGCTTCGGATGCGTACACGACGATCTTTCCGTCCTTGGTCTGACAGTTGGACAGAGTGGTCGGGAAGGCTTTGATGCGGCCTTCGTTGCTGCCCCAGCCGGAACCCGGATCGGTCTTGTCGAACATCTTATGGTTGGTGACGGTGCCCTTGCCGGTCATGAGCGTCTGGGCGACAGGGCCGCAGTGGAACAGGATGACCTTGTTCTCTTCTTCCCCGTAGTTGTTGTTCCAGTCGAGCACGGCCGTGGGCTGCTCGGAAGCCAGACTCATGGCGCGCATGGTGATGGCCGAGCACATGTCGATCTCGCAGGAAGCGGCGATACCGCGGTCATTAAGTTCGGAAAGCAGGACACACGGGCAGATGCGCAGCACCTGTTCCATCTCGTTCCAGCAGCGGAGCGCCAGCGCGTCCAGATGATACGCCTCGATATAGCCGTCGATGGCAACGGAGACCTTGGCCAGCGTGTTCTTATTCTGCTCCGGCACCAGGGAGAAGTCCGTGTAATTCTCCAGATACGCGCGCTTGGCAACGACCTTGGGATCATCGTCTTCCATGTGCTGTACCTTGAAGAACAGCTCGGACAGGTCGAAGCTTTCCACGTTGATGCCGTGCTTCTGCATGGCGATCTCGTCGAAACGGGTGGTCTTGAAAGCGGTGGTACGGGCGCCGATGCAGCCCAGGTTGAAACGCTTCATGCCATTGACGACACGGCAGATTGCGGCGAAGTCACGCAGATTTTCCTGGAATCTCGGGCTGAGGGGATGCACCACATGGGGTTTGAGCACGGTGAAAGGCACCCCGTACTGCGTGAACACGTCGGTGACGGAGAACTTGCCGCAGAATGCGTCGCGACGATGCTGGAAGTCCATTTTGCCGATCTCATCCGGATAGGCCTGCATCAGGATGGGCACGCCCGCATCCTGCAGCGCGGTGATGGCGCCGTTCTCATCCGCGAAGATGGGCATGGAGAAGATCACGCCGTCGTATTCACCCTCATGCTGCTTCAGCCACTTGGCATACAGCAGCCCCTCGTCGCGGGTCTCGATGCCGCCGAAGCGGGTCAGCTCCGCGTCCATCGCGATGTAATCGTAACCAGCGTCGGTGACGGCCTTGATCATATCCTCGCGTGCGCCATAGATCAGTTCGCCGGGCATGAAGCCGCGGTTGCAGAAAGCAAGTGCAAACGTCATTTTTTTAGCCATTGTCAAACCTCCTCAAATGTTATCTTGACTGTATTTGTGATGCTCTCCCATGCCTTGAGCACAGGCAATGTACCATTTTCACGTTCGTTGTGGCGGCCCATGATGTAGCAGTTCGTGGGCTCCAAGCCCAGGACGTAATCGCCGGAAGCCATGCTGCGCCATTGGGACAGGATCGGCAGGGTCTCGCCCGACCAGGAGATCGTCATCTGGGTGCCCAGTGCCGGATTCTGCAGCCGTGCCCAGTACTCCTTACGCATCTTCTGGAAGAAGACGCGCTCCTCTTCTCCGGGGATCGGTGCGTCGAACACGCAGGTCCGCTCCAGGCCGGTCTTCGCGAACTCCGTCCGGGGGATCGTCTCCCGCTCCTCCGGCAGGAACAGCTTCGCCTGCTCGCTCAGCAGCGGGTAGCCGAAATTGCAGTGGTAGATCTGCATGATCTCCTCATCCTGCGGCGTTTGGTTCGTCACGGTATCCTCCACGGTAATGGACGCACCGAAGGCCGGGATGCGGATCGTTCGCTTAAGCTCCAGGCAATGGCCGAACAAAGCCGTCTCCCGGATCGTGCCGCGGATCAGGATCTCATCGCCCACAAGCTCCGCGGATACCTGCTCCGCAGCCAGGCTGTGATACCGGCCGTGCAGGGGATGCCACTCTCCATTGTCCCGGTTGGCCGGTCCCGCAGAGCGCAGACCGCAGGTATACAGCAGACCACCGGGGAAGGTGTTGACGAACTCCGTCTCGTAGGGGCTGATGGCCACTGGGCTGTCGTACCCGTTCTTGCTCATCCAGCTCATGTTGATGCCCTTGTAGCGGCACTGTCCGATGTCCAGGCCTGCATCGGGCAGCACGTCCAGTTCCAGGCCGCCCGCCGTCTTCACTTCGATGATTTGGGTACCTCGGGCTCTGCCCTCGTCCACCGTTACACGCCGGAGCGTCACCAACTGGGCCGGGTTGCCAACATATCCTTTTTGGATCAGATCTTTCATACGCATCTCCTTTAGAAAACCTTTGAAATCGCCGAAGGCGATTTGTCATGTGCCTCAAATATAATCATTGAGCAATCATGTGATGGCACATGTTCTCCTTTTTTCAGGTTCTATACCCATTGTAAAGTAGGCGGTGCAAAAAATATAGGGAAATCTGTTCGTTTTACTTTGATTTTGTTCGGAATGTGGTAAAATATCAATGTGAAAATTTGTGCAACATGACAAGGAGGACATTTATGAACTCTGTCTTCGATCTGGAACAGCTGGCAGGCCTGCTGCGGGACTTTTACGAGATCAGCCTCATCCGCATCACCGTCTTTGATGAGAACCTGACAGAACTGATCTCTTACCCGGCCAGGGTCGCCCCCTACTGTACTGTCATCCGCGGCACGATGAAGGGGCTGGAGGCCTGCATGCGCTGCGATCGGCGAGCCTGCGCAGCGGCCGCTCAGAAACGCCGCACCCACGTATACCGCTGTCACGCTGGCCTGACCGAAGCCGTGACACCCCTCTACGTGGGCGACGTCCTGGCCGGTTATCTGCTGTTCGGCCATGTCTTCACCTATGATTCCCACGACGAAGGCTGGGAGACCATCTCCCGGCTGACCGAGGGTCTCCACGTCAACGAACGGATGCTGAAGGAGGCCATCGAAAACGCGGTCCCCATCTCCGAGCACTATGTGCGCTCCGCCGCCCATATCCTGCATGCAGTCGCTTCCTATCTCATCATGGAACGGATGGCCACATTACAGGAGGACCTGCTGACGGTCCGGCTGGATGCCTACATTTCCGCCCACTTCACGGAGAAACTGAACGCAGCCACGCTGGCACAGGCGCTGGGTATCGGCAAAACCCAGCTGTACGAATTGTCGCACAAGCTCTACAGCCAGGGTACGGCCGCCCGGGTCCGGGAACTGCGCATGGAGAAGACGAAGGACCTTCTGACCCGCGAGAAGCATCTGCCACTGGCGGAGGTCGCCGCGCAATGCGGGTATCAGGATTACAACTATTTCTTCACTGTATTCAGCCGTGAGGTGGGCTGTACGCCCACCACCTGGCGCAATCAGAAGCATTGACCCGCTGAAATTGCGCATTCGCTATTGCATCGTCCGAATGGATTCTTTATAATTGAACCAAAGGAGGTCTGCGTATGAAAAAACTGTATGATGTGACCATTACATTCGATCCGAAAAGCGTGCCTCAGGAGGTCAAAGGCGTCCTGCTGCGCGGAGAATTCCTGTTCTACAAAAGCAACCTGACCGGCCACACCGACGAGACCGGCATGGTCGAGAACGACCCCAAGTACACGCCGTACCAATATGAAGACGGTATGGATTCCATCGGCGGTTTTTACGTCGATGAGATGCAGCTGAACGCGGATGGCATCTATGAGATCACCTACAAGCTGCCGGCCGGCGCCTACGGCTACGGCTTCATCCTGAACCCGGAGTTCTGTGCCCCGCCCGAGGACAATGACTCGCCCATGGGCCGCTTCTTCATCACCAATGGCAAAGGCGAACACGTCTGGCTGAAGGATTTCGACAAGGTCCTGAGGGGCGGCGTTCCCGGCGATACCAACATCATGATCGTGGACCCCGCCAATCCGCCGGATGTCCCCAGCGTAAGCGGCACGCAGAGCAACAGTGTCCTGTACGTGGGTGAGGAAGACGAGTGCGTCTGGCTTCCGGCAAAAGATCCGTCGATCCGCGGTACCCTGACCTACCTTTCTTATAAGGATATCGATGGGCTGACCCAGTCCATCGCGGTCTATCTGCCGGCCGGATATGATAAAAACAAGACCTATCCACTGGTCCTCGTCTCACACGGAGGCGGCGGCAATGAGGCAGACTGGCCGCATCAGGGCAGCATCTGTCACATCATGGACCACCTGGTCGCGCAGGGGAAAACGAAGCCCGCGATCTTGGTGTGCATGAACAATACGGTCTACTCCGTCGGTTTCGGCCAGTGGCAGTTCGACCGCATCGCCAAAAACTGTGAAGAAGCCATCATCCCGATGGTCGAAAAGATCTTCAACGTCTCCACGGATGTTAAGGACCGGGCGTTCTGCGGCCTGTCCATGGGCAGCATGACGACACTGTACATGTACATGCACCGTGCCGCCTGCTATCAGTATTTCGGAGCATTCTCCGGCGGCATCGCTGAAGGGCACAAGGAATTCTCCCTGGAGGATCCGCGTCTAAAAGACGTCACGCTGATGATCGGCACTGCTGAAGAAGATATCGCCTACAACGAGCGGGAGATCGGCGTTCCGCCTACGATCCGTGCGCTGAAAGCCAAAGGCCTGCCCTATATCCCCTATTTCACCACCGGCTCGCATGACTGGTTCTGCTGGCCGCAGATGTTCACGTACTTCGCGGAAGAAGTGCTCTGGCAATAAGCATAAGTGCCATCGCATCCTTGGAGCACACGTGCCTGAGGCACTTAATGAACCGCTGACGCGGTTCCGAATAGAAAGGGAAAAAATATGAAAATCGGTATCGGTACCTATTCCTTTGGCGGCATCGAGAGCTATCTGGGCTTAGGTGACACGCTGTTGGAGAAATTCAAAAAGATCAAAGCGCTGGGCTTCGACCAGGTGGAACTTCTGCCGGTGGATTTGGACAACGATCCGGAGGACATCAAAGCCTGGCTTAAGGAGACGGGCCTGGAAGTGACTTCCATCCATGCGGAGCCTTCTGAGGACGTCATCAAAAAGATGGCTGCCATCGGCGGCAAGGCCGTGATCTGGGCTTCCGCCCCGTTCTGCGACAAAGAAGAGGCGGAAGAGGTCGCTCAGTTCCTGGACAAAATGGCTGACATTGCCGAACCCTACGGCATCAAGATCGGTTATCACAACCACAGCCAGGAATTTTATTTCACGGAAGGCAAGACGTTGGAAGAGCATCTGCTGGACGGCGGATCCAAGTTCTACATCCAGCTGGACTGCGGCTGGGCGCAGAACGGCGGCATGTATCCTCCGAACTTCATCCGCAAATACAAGAATCGCGTCCTTTCGATCCATGTAAAGGAAAACAGCAAGGTCGTCGGCCCCGGACCGAAACCCGCTTCCCGCAAGAACGCTTCTCCCATGGGCAATCCTTTCGCCAACGTGAAAGAACTGCCGCTCGAAGAGCGCCAGAAGATCCTGGATGGCTTCAAGGCCCGCATGGCCGCTGATGGCGGACGCTTCAACGTCCAGTGCCCCATGGGCGCCCCGGAATCCAACATCAACTGGCTGGACATCAAGGCCGCACTGGATGAGCAGGACTTCGAAGCCTTCTGGATCGTCGAACGCGAAGGCTTCTACGCCGACCACGACCAGTGCCTGCAGGACGACGTGGACTGGCTGCATGAGAATTTGAAGTAAGCGCATAAAAACAAAAGACCGAGTCATGATTTCAAAGTCATGGCTCGGTTTTTTATTCTTTATCCGCCCATCTCAGCACACTAGTACGATCTTTCGGATCGTGGGATCGCCGCTCGTGGCGAAGCGGAAGGCTTCCTCCGCCTGCGTCAACGGAAAGGTATGAGAAATCTGGTGGTCCAGGTCTACCTTGCCCTCCCGCACCAGGTCACCCACCATTTCATGACCGATGATGCGAGGGTATGTGGCTGCCGCGTTCTTCCCTTGATAGATCGCGATGTCAGATCCACAGATGCCGGCCGCCCGGATCCGCACCAGCACGTTATTCACCGGATCGATCTCCGGCATGGGAATCTGAATCAGACGTAGGTCACCCGGCTGGACGACTTGCACCGCGTTTATACTTTTTCTCATTATATATACCTCAAAATGATCTTTTTATGCATGTGCAGTGCTTTTTATGACTCTTATATTGGGATTCTGCTGCAGGAATGACAGCGAATGCAATATAATTCAGGTCATACCCCGACCAGGTCGCTCAGCCGCTTCCCATAGAAGAAATCATGTGTCAGCTGATCATATTCTTCCCATAAAGGCAGTGTCTTGCACGCGGAAGCCCGGGGACAGGGCGCTGCTCCGTCTGCCAGGCATGCTACGGTCGCCAAAGGCCCTTCCAGCAATTCCAGTATCTCACCGACGGTGTACTCCTCGGGTTTCCGCAGAAGTTTGTATCCGCCGCCTTTGCCGCTGGCGCCTTTGACCAGGCCGCCCGTAACCATTTCTTTCACGATGATCTCCAGATACTTCTTGGAGATCTCCTGCCTGGCCGCGATATCCTTCAATGGAATGTAGCTGCCATTATCATGTTCCGCCAAATCGATCATAACACGCACAGCGTATCTGCCTTTTGTTGAGATCATTACGTTTATCCTCCCTGTTTATGCCTATTATATAGTAGGCGAATAGGTTTTTCAAGTTTTATCTCATTTACCTATTGACATAGTAGTCAAATGGTGCTATATTGTCAACAACCTCTTAGAAAGAAGGCGCAGACATGTATCGTAGCACGAATCGCAAACAGACCGCAGCCATGTGTTGTCGAATGCTTACCTCCCGGGCATTTCCCCCGGCCAAGGCGTTCGATCTTATTCGCATGCGCCTTGCAATGTTGCGATGTTGACGTCTGCGTCGCTTACATATGCCGCTTGCCCGGGAGCTTTTCATAAAAAAGTCTCCGGGCTTATTTTATGCTCCGGAGCGGCAATCAATACGATCATTAAAAGGAGATATCATCATGAGTACTTATAAATTTGAAACCTTGCAGCTGCACGTTGGACAGGAACAGGCCGATCCGGCGACCGACGCCCGTGCCGTACCGATCTACCAGACCACCTCTTACGTCTTCCACAACAGCCAGCACGCGGCCGACCGCTTCGGCCTGGCTGACGCGGGCAACATCTACGGCCGTCTGACCAATTCCACGCAGGGCGTACTGGAAGAGCGCCTGGCCGCTCTGGAAGGCGGAAGCGCAGCCCTGGTCGTCTCCTCCGGAGCCGCGGCCATCACTTACACCATCGAAGCCCTGGCGGCGAACGGCGGCCACATCGTTTCACAGAAGACCATCTACGGCGGCAGCTTCAACCTGCTCTCCCACACACTGCCTCAATACGGGATCGAAACCACTTTCGTGGATGCCCACGATCTGGCAGAGGTCGAAGGCGCCATCAAGGACAACACACGCGCGATCTATCTGGAAACGCTTGGCAACCCCAACAGTGATATCCCGGACATCGACGCGGTCGCGGAGATCGCCCATAAGTACGGGATCCCGGTCGTCGTTGACAACACCTTCGGCACACCCTACTGGATCCGTCCTTTCGAACACGGTGCGGACATCGTGGTCCACTCCGCCACCAAATTCATTGGTGGACATGGAACCTCCCTCGGCGGCGTGATCATCGAGTCCGGCAAGTTCGACTGGAGCGCCAGTGGTAAATATCCGAACATCGCGGCCCCGAATCCCAGCTATCATGGCGTTTCCTTCTACGACGCCGTGGGACCGGCTGCTTTCGTTACCTTCATAAGGGCTATCCTTCTGCGGGACACCGGCGCCTGTATCTCCCCGTTCAACGCTTTCCTGCTGCTGCAGGGCGTGGAGACCCTCTCCCTGCGGCTGGATCGGCACGCAGAGAACACCAAAAAGGTCGTTGAATACCTGAGCAACCATCCACTGGTCGAGGTAGTCAACCATCCTTCCCTTCCGGATCACCCGGACCACGCATTGTATGAAAAGTACTTCCCGAACGGCGGCGCGTCGATCTTCACCTTCGACATCAAGGGCGGGCAAGAAGAAGCCTGGAAGTTCATCGACAACCTTACGATCTTCTCCCTGCTGGCCAACGTAGCGGACGTCAAGAGCCTGGTCATCCACCCGGCCTCCACCACACATTCCCAGCTGTCCGAAGAGGAACTGCTGGATCAGGGCATCCGCCCCAGCACGATCCGCCTCTCCATCGGCACCGAACACATCGACGATATCATCGCGGACCTGGAACAGGGCTTCGCGGCATTACAATAAGAAAGGACACATATCATGGCTAACATTTATAAAGGAACACTTGGACTCATCGGCAATACGCCTCTGGTAGAAGTCGTAAACATCGAAAAAGAACTGGAACTGGAAGCAACCATCCTGGTCAAGCTGGAATACTTCAACCCCGCCGGCAGTGTCAAAGACCGTATCGCGAAGGCGATGATCGAAGACGCAGAGGAAAAGGGTCTGCTGAATAAAGACTCTGTGATCATCGAGCCCACCAGCGGCAACACCGGCATCGGCTTAGCAGCCATCGCCGCGGCAAAGGGCTACCGCATCATCCTGACGATGCCCGAGACCATGAGTGTCGAGCGCCGCAACATCCTGAAAGCGTATGGAGCGGAACTGGTGCTGACCGAAGGCTCCAAGGGCATGAAAGGCGCCATCGCCAAGGCTTCCGAACTGGCGGAGGAGATCCCCGGCGCTTTCATTCCCGGGCAGTTCGTGAACCCGGCCAACCCGAAGATCCATTACGAGACCACCGGTCCGGAGATCTGGAACGATACGGACGGCAAGGTCGACATCTTCATCGCAGGCGTCGGCACCGGCGGTACCGTGACCGGCACAGGTCAGTATCTGAAGGAACATAACCCCGACGTCAAGATCGTGGCGTTGGAGCCGGAGGATTCCCCGGTCCTTTCCGAAGGGCACGCCGGCGCGCACAAGATTCAGGGCATCGGTGCCGGTTTTGTACCGGATGTACTGGATACGAAGATCTATGACGATATCTACAAAGCGTCTGGCGCAGAGGCCTTCGCCACCGCCCGGCTGTTGGCCAAGAAAGAAGGCATTTCCGTAGGTATCTCCTCCGGCGCCGCGCTCTCCGCCGCGATCGCATTGGCAAAACTTCCGGAGAACAAGGGCAAGACCATCGTAGCGCTTCTGCCCGACAGCGGTGACAGATATTATTCCACACCGATCTTTACCGAAGCATAAGACTCTCCTACAAAAGAAAAAGGCATGACCTTACGTGGGTCATGCCTTTTTCGTATCTTCATTTCATTTCACGATCGTGACCTGCTTGTCATACTCGTAGGTATGCGGCTCTTTGGTCACTGCTTTGTAGCCGAGCGCGATGGCGATCTTGTACTCGAATCCTTCCGGATAGCCCAGCTTCTCCGCGAATTCCGCTTCCTTTTCACCACGGAGCGCGTTCTTGACGCAGCCGATGATCAGGCTGCCCAGGCCCAGCGCCTGTGCGGCGATCGCGATGTTCTCTACCGCGATACCGGCATCCAGTTCGCTCCAGCTGAAATTCTTGTCCCCGCTGATGATGATGACCGTCGGCGCGTCGTAGTAGAAATTGTTGGGCGGCACCTGCTCCAGGCCGAAGCCACGGTTCTTTTCATCCTCGATCTCCTTAAGCACGCAGGCATCGCCGTCGATCACGCTGAAATGGATCTCCTGTTTATTCGCAGCGGTCGGGGCTTCCAGGCCTGCCTGGATCAACTGTTCCAGGACCTCCGGTGCGATCTTGTCCTTCTTGTAGCCGCGCGTCGAGCTGCGCTCGGTAATAGCACGCAATACTTCACTCATGATAAAGCTCCTTTCTGAATGTTTTGAAAGCGTACAAAATAACGATAAGTTTCTTCCCCGTAAGGTGTGACCTTGCGGGTGTTTTGATTATAACGGGTAAAGATCAGTTTCCACTCTTCCTCCGTATAATGCGCAAAATCGATACGGCCCGTCATCTCCTCCGCACAGGAGATCAGGTTCAGCGCCGCGATCTCCAGATTGGCGGAACGATCCCGCTCCATCTTCTTCCAGATCAGCCGCACATCCGCGTCTTGATGCGGGTCCAGGCGATGGTCGGACCGGATCCCCAAGGACTCGTACGTGGCGAGCCCTCGGTCCACCGCGAAATTGACGGCGTTCAGACCGACCCAGCCGAAGATCTGCATGTAGCCGGTCGAACTGTCCTTTTTCAGCAGACCGCCCAGCGCCACCGCCAAGTCTGCCGCGAAATCCATCAGATCGATCTGCGGCATTTCCTTGCGCAGCACGGCCTGGATCATGGCCGTAGGCATCCCATACTTCCGGGCGATGGTTTCGATCGTCGGTGTGAGCCTTTCAATGATGCGTTCCGTTTTGGGAACACTGTATGGTTTCCACATAGCTGATCAGTCGATCCGAAGGATCAGGGTCAGGATATGCTTCGCACAGAGCTCCATGGCTTCACGGGTCAGTGTGCCTTCCGCCAGCGCTTCCATCAGTTCTTCCGGATAGCCGACACCCATCTTCACATCGTTGCCGGCCATGGCCTCCTGATGATGTACCCCATAGGTCCACCAGTCGGTAGTGATCATGCCGTCCCAGTTCCACTCATCCCGCAGGATGCCGGTCAGCATGTCACGATTCTCCGAGGCGCGATGACCATTGATGATGTTATAAGAGGACATGATGCTCCACGGATGCGCTTCTTTGACGATGATCTCGAACTGCTTCAGGTAGATCTCGCGGATGGCACGTTCAGAAGCACGGGAATCGGAATTCTTGCGGTTGAACTCTTTATTGTTCAACGCCAGATGCTTCGGCGTTGCCGCGATATGCTGGCTCTGGATGCCGCGCACCAGGGCGGCAGCCTGCTTACCGGTCAGCAGCGGATCCTCTGAGAAGTATTCGAAATTGCGGCCGCACAGCGGGTTGCGATGGATGCAGACCGCAGGCGTCAGCCAGACACCCATGTTGTTTTCCTTCATTTCCAGCGCGCCTACGCGGCCGATCTGCTCGCAGATCTGGGGATCCCAGGTGCAGGCCAGCAGAGTCTCGACCGGGAAGGCTGTGGTCTTCACACCGGTCTGTTCAGCAAAACGTACGCCTGCAGGGCCGTCCGCCGTCATGACGTTCGGAATGCCGAAATCAACGTTGTTGCCGTAGCCGAAGGTATTGGCCGGGCCGACGTTGGGCTGGCCGCCCAACAGCCACGCCAGATCCTCATCGGACATTTCCTTGATGAAGTCCTCCAGCGAGATCTTGCCATCGAACACGTCGATGAGCTGCGGCTTTTCCGGCTTCCAACGGGAATAGCGCGTATGGAACCGCGTGCCGGGCATCAGGTATCCCTGCTCGTTCGGCTCATTCAAAGGCTGATCCCAGGTCTCCAGCGCTTCATAGGTGCCATCCGCCAGAAGACGCTGCTTCAGGCGGGCCGGCTTCATCTTCTCGGAAAGCTGGCAGACCACGCGGTCGGCAGGCTCGGTATATGCGGTCTCTGCAAGCACCGTATCACGAACGGAGGTGCCCACATGGAACTTGTACGTTCCCTGCTCCATGACCCAGGCAGACTTCGCTACTTTGCCAAGATCATCATAGGAAGCCATCTGGTCCACCGGGAAACGGACCACGACCTGCTGTTCGCCGCCGGGCTCCAACAGGCGGGTCTTGCGGTATCCGGCCAGGCTGCGGGCGGGTTTGCCAAGCTTGCCCTGCGGCGCTTCCACATAGACCTGTACGACTTCCTTACCGGCTCTGTCACCTGTGTTGATGACCTTGACCAGCACGCAGACTTCACCATCCGTGATGGTCACTTCCGGCTTGCTGAGCGAGAACGTGGTGTAGGAGAGGCCGTAGCCGAAAGGATAGACGACTTTCTCGGCCGCGCCGGGGATCGTCTCGAAATAACGATATCCTACATAGATATCTTCTTCATATTCCACGTAATCATCGGACTCGAAGTAACGGTCTGAACCCGGATAGTCCTCCAGCTCCTTCGCGAAGGTATCGGACAGCTTGCCGGACGGATTGCCCATGCCCATCAGCAGTTCCGCCTCTGCCAGACCGCCTTCGATGCCACCCTGCCAAGCCAGCAGAACGGCGTCGACATCTTCGCTCTCTTTCAGAGATTTCGTTTCCATGATGCCGCCGGTGTTCAGCACGATGACGACCTTGTCGAAGGCTTTGCTTACTTTCTCCACCATGGCAGCTTCTGCATCGGAGAAATAGAAATCCCCATGCTCGAAGATGGCATTGCACAGGCCCCAGATCCCGCCGTCTTCACGGCCGGCATGGTTCTTCATCTTATCGGCAACGCTCTTGCGGTCCCAGCCCTCGCCGGAGAAACGGCTGATGGAAATGACCGCCGTGTCAGTGAACGCGCGGGCTTTCTTAAGGATATCGTCCGGCACTTCAGGCTCCACCGTAAGACCGGGGACCTTGCCCGCCGCATACTGCTTCTCGACTTCTGCTTTATAATACGCCGCCGAATCCGGGAAGATGGTCTCCGGATCCACGATCATCATAAGACCTTCATAGATGTTTCTGATATAGGGCACGGTCACGTCGCCGGAACCGCCGCCGCCCTTGACATAATCAAACGTGGCTTTGCCGAACAAGGCGATCTTCGTGCCTTCTGCCAGCGGCAGCACGTTGTTCTCGTTCTTCAGCAGTACCATACCTTCTTTGGCCGCGTTCTTGGAGATCTCGATGTGCTCCGGACTCGCGGTCACACGTCGTCCATCTTTACCTAAAGGCAGTCCAGGCTGGA
This sequence comes from Bacillota bacterium, assembly GCA_017474705.1. Classification (GTDB taxonomy): domain Bacteria; phylum Bacillota; class Clostridia; order Lachnospirales; family Bianqueaceae; genus RUG159. The sequence goes on along the minus strand of JAFVHC010000044.1, from coordinate 2,953 downwards.
ATTGCGTCCTCATCCACTTATTCATTATGAACCTCCTGATAGTTGATACTTGTATACTATCATACTTCGATCGAAAAAACTATGTATTTTTGACCACTTTACCGATACTTTCTGTCCCAATGTGTGTCTCGGCGGGGCCGCATCGTCGGCGACATTCCCTGTCCCGCGGCCTCCCTGCTCGGAAACAAACGCCGCTCCTCCAGGCGGATCGCTGAAAAGGCTCTCTTATCATTCCCATGGAAGCGCAGCACGTATTGTGTCCCCTGGCAGGCCGTGATCTGGGCCGGGATCACTTCATATCCGCTGCGGATGAAATACACGATGTCACCCCGTTTGAATCTGCTCATATTCTGATACCTCTCTTTCTGTAGGGTCTGATATCAATGTACAGATTTTGCCGGGCATAAAAAAGGACTCCTGTATCGTTTGTACCAGCAGTTCAATGGAGAAACAAAAAGCGGTGCCCATACTGCCCTGGCACCACTTCGTAGATCAGTTTATTTCAGGATCATGATCAATATCTTGCTCAGATGGGATCAATCATCGTCCTCATCGTCGTCTTCATCCTCATCGTCATCTTCATCCTCATCCTCATCGTCATCGTCGTCTTCGTCGTCAACTTCATATCCTGCATAGTCTTCTTCATACTCTTCTTCCGGCTCGCCATGATCCTGCTCTTTAGTGACAGACGGTGTACCGCTCATGTCAGCTCGCATGATAACATCGTCATTGTCATCATCTTCTTCATCGTCCTCAGGATCATCGTCGGAATCGTCGTCGGGATCCTCTTCCGGCTCCAGGATCTCTTCGATGACATCATCAGCGTCATCAAGATCGTCGATATCATCTAAGTCGATGCCGTGCAGGTTCAGATATTCCTTCAGTGCATGGCCATGCTGATGCAGGAAACGTGCCAGTTCCGCCATGTTCATCCGGACAAGTTCGTCATAGGAAAGCGTCGGATCTTCCGCGATCAGACGTTGGATCAGGAAAGCTTTACCTGGTGTGATGTGATACTGCTGGGCCAGATCTTCCAGTTCCTTCTCATCGTCGAAGCTTTGATCATAGATGGTGGCGCTGCCGACCAACTGCGTCAGATAGGTATCGATCTCCTGTGCAAGATTTTGGCGCAGGATCTCTGCATGTTGTGCATTGCGGCTGTCGATAGAGAGCAAAACAGTGCTGCGATCCGCAGACAAGTAACCCTGCTTGAACATGGAACCGATCAGCGCATTGACCGCGACGTCGATATTGCTCCCTTTCAAGTCCATACCATCGAGGATCTTTTCACCATCGCTGTTATGTGCTGTAGCACGCAGGACTTTCTCATTCTTGTTCACTTCCAGAGAAATACTGGGATTGATGTCCAGATAGACGACAGCGTCTACACGGGAAATGATCTGCTTCCGTGAAACAAACACGACCAGGAAACAGGCCGCGACCGCCATTGCATAGGCTATGCCTTTTACGATGGAGCTGGATCTCTTAGGCTGGGTCCCTTCCAGATACCACTCGTCGCCTTTTGCTTTTTCGACTGGCTGATCCGCCAATTCTTTATTCCACTCCGGCTTCCAGTCCTCAACCGCCCGCTTAAGGCCGGATTTGATATTCTTGGATTTCATCGCTTTGATCCTCCCAGTTGCTGACGAAGCTTGTGCAGACCGCGATTGTACTTGGATAACACAGTCGATAGATGCATCTGTAGAAGTTCCGCTGTTTCTCGATGTTTCAGCCCTGCCACCACATGCAGCAGGATGATCCTTGCCTCATCTTCCGCCAGAATGGAAAAGGCCGCTTTCAGGATCTCCCGATCCTCGGCATTCGTGATCCGTCCTGATCCGGGATTGGATCCTCAGGATCCAGCACAGTGATCTTGCCACGTCTGCGAAACTGCATCATGCAGATATTGCGGGTGATCGTAAGGATCCATGCCATCGGTTTGCCCTGGGGGCGATACAGATGCGCAGCAGACCGGATCTTCAGGAATGTGTCCTGCACGGCATCTTCCGCGTCATCGCGATCGTGCAGGATCGAATAGGCATAGGCATAGACCGCTCCGGAAGCCTCTTCGTACAACTGCTCCAGAGCGGTATCATCACCTGCGCCGATCCGCTGTAAAAGCTTTTCATCAATATGATCATGACTCATGTGGCTTTTTCCCTTCAGCTCCATATCACGTGTTTTCACGGGCAGAGCAACTGCCTCTGCTGCATACACACCTGTCCCCTCCTTTCCGGCATCATCTATCTATACAATGCACAGGGAGGGTGTTTTATTGCATTATATCATTTTATTCACAAATTGTTAACAAATTTTATTAGCACTCACTATTGACATTGGTTAACAATTGTAGTACTATATACATAATCAATCGAGCAAGTTATGACTTGTAAAGATTGATAACTATATCAATACTAGATGGAGGGATTAGTTATGTTACTGCCTGCTCTGTTCAAAAATAATTCGTTTGAGGATATGTTCGATGATTTCTTCAATGCGCCGATGCGCAGCCGCAATGTTGCCATGAACGCCGACGTTCAGGAATTCGACGATCATTATGAGATCGATCTGCAGCTGCCGGGGTACAGCAAGGACGACATCAAGGCTGACCTGAAGAATGGTTACCTGACCGTCAGTGCCGTCAAGAACGAGACCCATGAGGACAAAAAGGAAGGCCGCTACCTGCGCCGTGAATGCTACTACGGCCAGATGCAGAGGAGCTTCTACGTCGGTGATGAAACGGAGTATGAAGATATCCATGCCGGCTTCGAAAACGGTATCTTGAAGCTTTCCGTAGCCAAGAAAGACAAGAAGCCGGAAGTCGAAGAGAAGAAATATATCACCATTGAATAAATCGTCTCCTTCTCTCCAAAAGAGCCGCACGTCATGTGCGGCTCTTTTTTGTCTTCAGGACGTTCTATTATGGGTTACTCTCTTCCCGTCCAGCAGTAGG
>JAFVHC010000043.1 GCA_017474705.1 Bacillota bacterium | reverse complement strand
TTCCTGTGTTGTCATTACGATTTCTTACTCAATTCAATGGCGCCAACCTCTAATGCATCAGCAAGTGCTTTCAGAGTTTTCACACTGCAAGATTTCCCACAGAATACGGCTGACACAGTATTTGTACTAATTCTAGCTTGCTGTGCGAGATCTCTCTGGTTCCAACCTCTTTCCGCCATTTTCAATGCTAGATTATTCGCATCAAGGTATAGTTTCATTGGGATATCCCTCCTTTGAAAAGTATTCATATGAATACTTGATATGATATTCATTATAAACACTCTCGTTTCTTCTGTCAACAAAGATTATTCAAATAAAATAGATAATTATCCTTGCATTTTAATAGTTTTTGTGGTTTAATTTCGTTAGGAGGTACGATAAAATGGGTTTTGGTTCTAATTTATCTTCAGCCTTAAAACAGTATGGACTGTCGGCAGCAGAGTTATCAAGAAGAACCGGTATCCCGGTTCAAACCATTTATTCGATGATTCGTAGAGATAGCGAGAAAATAGACATTAACTTATGTCATCGGATCGAAGAAGCGTTTTATGTTCCGGGGCTCTATCTGGCTACACCAGTGATGGATTTTGCAGATTATGGCTCTGTGCGAATGGATTTACGCTGGGAATCAATGGAACGAATATTACCCAAAGGATATTCATTAGAGTGGGATGAAGAAAACTCCAGTACTATACTAAAATACCCGGATGGTACTGTTATCCGGGATATCAATGAGCGCGATCTGGAAAGAATCCTGCAGGAGATAGAGGATTTCCTTGCATTCAAACTCGAACGGCTAAGGAAATAAAAAAGAAAACCCAACAGCTGGAGCGAGCTGCAGGCTTTCTTCCGGGAAAGAAATTGTGCTTGTATGGATGTATTTCCGCAATTAAGCGGGGTCGTTATTATTATACCATCACATGTTGCGATAATCAAGTATTATCCTAATCAACAAAGGAGGCGAGGCCGAGGATTGATGGATTAATGGATTAATGCTATACCCGCTGTTGCTAGTATAGCAGCACAACAATGAGCCCAATCCTTGGGAGGTGGATTGAGGCTTTCATCCTTTATTTATGCAGGTACACAGCTAAAAAGAGAGGATGACTAATTGATGCAAAAGAACAAAGCAAAACACCCAAGGCTTAAGAGTGGCTTTGGAACAATAAAGTACTTGGGGGAAGGACGATCGAATCCATATGCTGTATACCCTCCAGAATATAAGATCAGCCAAAATGGTTACCGATTTCACACCAATGCACTTTGTTATGTACCTGACTGGTATACAGGATTTGCTATCCTTGTATCTTATAAAGCAGGCACATACCAAAAGGGGGATGAGGTCACAATAGCCTCAGCGATTGAGCATTCTCCGGAGCAGGATCTGTGTTATGCAGCAAAGATGATTCTGGCCGATTACGCCAAGGTCGGGACTAAGTTACACATCGTAGACTCGGGAAGCAACAAGCACAAATGGATTGACGTCTATCAAGAGTATATGGAGTATCGATTCGGTGAGTATGCTGCCAAGAGGTACAGTGTTCGCACAAAAAGAGCTTATTCAAACGCTGGATCACAATGGGCAGATCTGCATGACTGTTTTGTCGAGGACATCACAAACGATCAGATCCAACAGGTTGTTAATAGAATGGCTCAGAAACAGCGAAGCAACACAATTAGCTTATACCTTACATTGCTACAGAATGTTTTCACATATGCCAAGAAAAAAGGATATATTATTGCCAGTCCTGTGTCTGGTGTCGAGATCCCGCTAATCGCAGGGGAGAAGAAGAGCACCAAACCCTACACGAGCGAAGATCTACTAAAGCTTTGGACCGCGGCAGATCAAGGTGACGACGGCGCTAAGACCATTTTAATCCAGGTATATAGTGGTTTTCGAATTGGGGCATTCTATAACAATTTCGAGGTTCATCTTGACGAGGGTTATTTCTTTGGTGGCGTTAAGGCTCGAAAGGACGAACCACGGCGAGTGGTACCCATCCATCCCGCGATCCGGGGCTTTGTGGAGGAACGGATTAGGGAAGGCCGACCGGTATTCTATCACAGTATGATTACTGCCAACCCTCTTATTAAGAGCACATGCACTAATTTAGGCATTTCTGAGGATCATACGTCACATAGTGCTAGACACACATTCAAACGCCTCTGCGATACCTATGGCGTGAACCCAATCGCGTCCAGAGTACTTATGGGGCATTCGTTGAGTGCAGATGTACATGATGCAGTATACACGAACTTCGAGCTTGAGGATCTGAGACGTGAGATCGAAAAGATTCAGCGTCCTACAGTATAATTGTTGCCATTTGTTGCAATCTGTTGCCATTGGTTATAAAATACAGATATATAAATGGCTAATATACGACAGAATTTTAGCCCCCAAAACCCTTAGATTAAGCGGAAATCCGCATAAATAAAGGGTTTTCTGAAAGCAGTAAAGGATAATAAAATCATGTCATAATAATAAGAGGTGTTTATGGAAGACATCAGTGTTTTCGACGTGATCGGACCGAATATGATCGGTCCATCCAGTTCTCATACGGCAGGTGCTTTGAAGATCGCGCTGATGGCCAGGCATCTGGTCTCCGGCCCTGTTCGGGAGGTCGCTTTCCGGCTGTATGGCTCATTCGCCCGCACTTACCGTGGTCATGGGACCGACAGGGCGCTCATTGCCGGTATCCTGGGATTCGATACCGAAGACAAGCGCATCCGCGATGCTTATGAATTAGCGAAAGAAGCGGGATTGAAGGTAACTTTCGAGACCGATACGCAGGATCAGGACGTGCATCCCAATACGGTGCTCATCCGCCTGACCGATGCCGAGGGCCGGGTGCATTCTGTCATGGGCTCTTCCGTCGGCGGAGGAGAAGTGGTACTGAAGCGCCTGGATGGGGTCGCGGTCAACATCACGGGTTCCGGCTGCACGCTGCTGGTCAAGCATATCGACCGGCCGGGAGCGCTGGCCTACATCGCCACCTGCACCAGTCAATGGAACATCAATATCGCTGCGCTGGCCATGCACCGGGAAGCGCGCGGGGAGACTGCGTACGCTGAGCTTACGATCGACAGTCCGGCGCCTTCCAGTATGCTGGAAGCCCTGCGGGCACATCCGCTGGTCACCGAAGTGACGCAGATCATAGTGTAAAGGAGGGGCTGCCATGAAATTCAAGACCGGAGCCGCACTCCTGGAACAATGCGAAACTTTACAGATCCCGATCTCAGAGGCGATGATCCGCCGGGAGGTCACGATCTCCGGGCAGGACAGGGAAGCCATCCTGGAGCGGATGCGCCGTGCCTGGCAGATCATGCGGGACGCGGTAGAAGAAGGCCGGGAAGGCCATCTGCGTTCTATTGGTGGATTGATCGGCGGAGAAGGCAAGAAACTTCTGGACCACATCACGGTCCGTTCCCTGATGCGCAAGGCGGCGGCCTATGCCATGAGCGTGCTGGAAGTCAATGCTTCGATGGGCCTGATCGTGGCCGCCCCGACAGCGGGCAGCTCAGGCGTCATCCCCGGAGTATTCATGTCGGTGCAGGAAAAAGAAGGATTTACCGACGAGCAGATGATGCTGGCCTTGTTCAATGCCGGTGCCGTGGGTTATTTGATCATGCAGAACGCTACGGTAGCAGGTGCTGAAGGCGGCTGTCAGGCGGAGATCGGTTCTGCGGCTGCCATGGCGGCCTCCGCCGTCGTTGAATTGATGGGTGGGACACCGCAGCAGTGTCTTGCGGCGGCTTCTGACGTTTTATCTTGCATGCTGGGATTGGTATGCGACCCTGTCGCGGGTCTTGTAGAGATCCCATGTCAGAAACGCAACGCCACGGCAGCCTGCAATGCTTTGATCTGCGCGGAAATGGCTTTGGCAGGCATCGAAACACCGATCCCCTTCGACGAGATGGTCACAGCCATGTACCGGGTCGGCCGCAGTATACCTTATGAATTACGTGAGACCGCGCTGGGTGGGGTGGCGGCTACGCCGTCTGCCTGTGCGTTGTGCGATCAGATTTTATGTGCAAGAAAGGAAAATGCGCAATGACGAACGAAGAAAGATTACAGAAATTGGGCATCACGTTACCGGAAGCTCCGGCAGCCGGCGGTTTGTATACGCCGTTCGTGCAGACCGGGGACCTGGTCTTTGCCAGCGGATTCGTTCCGGCAGCGACCGAGGAGCCGCTCAAGGGCAAGCTGGGTCAGGAACTGACCATCGAACAGGGACAGGAGGCGGCGCGCCTTTGCATCCTGAACATGCTGGCGGCCTGGAAGCGGGATTTCGGCACGATCGACAACATCAAACGCGCGGTCAAACTGGTGGCTTTCATCCAGTCCGCGCCGGACTTTTACAGCCAGGCGCAGGTCGCCAACGGCGCCAGCCAGCTGGTGATCGACCTCTTCGATGCTCCGGCACCGGCCCGCTCCGCCATCGGCATGGCAGCACTGCCGCTGAATGTGCCGGTAGAGGTGGAAGTGGTATTTGAGGTGGAGTGAAGAACAGTCCTCCATAGGATTTCATACACAAAGACGCTAATTACTGATTTCTGCATGTATTAAATTTATTATGAAGCATATGATTTCATGCATAAGTATGGTTTTGGCTCGTTTATGTATGTATCAATAGCTGTTTCTTTTGCTCTTGGTCGCTCAAAAACGAATGGTAAGGGCCCAAGCGCCTTGTTTTCCTGGAGTAAAAGCATGTATGATCCCAAGGTTTTTCTCTTTTTGCATGTATTTCTCAAATCCAGGGCATCAAAAAAGCATACATGATCTTTGATTCAGAGCCAAATCGCATGACTTTTCTCAAAAAAGCATATAAAAATGAGAAAAAGAAGATCCTGCATGCTGAATCATCAAAAAAACCGCCTGTTTTGCAGGCGGTTTATTTGTTCTTTTTGTAGATCACCATCAGTCCCTTGATCAGCAGATCGTCGTCGATGATGACTTCATGTTTGCAGTGGACCAGCACCGGCCGTGCCAGGCCGCCGGTAGCGACGATGGTCGCTTTCTCGCCCAGCTCATCCTCGATGCGGTCGATCATACCGTCGAACATGGACGCCTGTCCATAGATCAGGCCGCTCTGCATGCAGGCGATGGTGTTCGTGCCGATCACGCGTTTCGGCGCTTCCATGCTGATATTCTGCAGCTGCGCCGCGCGGGCTGCCAGGGCTTCCAGTGAAAGCCTTACACCGGGGATGATGACGCCGCCCCGGTAGTTTGCCTGCCGGTCGATGACGCTCATGGTGCTGGCGGTGCCCAGATCCAGGATGATCAGCGGAGGTTTGTATTCCGCCAGTGCTGCCACCGCGTCCACCACCAGGTCCGAACCCAGCTGCTTGGGATTGTCGATCAGGATATTGAGACCGGTCTTGACACCGGGGCCGACGACCAGCGGGTCTACATCGCAGAAGATGCGGACGGCACGCTTGAGGATCTCGGTCAGCTGCGGAACGACGGAGGAGATGATCGCGCCGTCGATCTCGTGCCGGTCGATGCCGTGCATCAGGACGATGTTGCGGAAGAAGACGGCGTATTCATGCTCGGTCTTCTGATGGTCGGTCGCTACGCGGGCCGAGAACAGGATCTTGTCATTGTCGTCAACGATACCGATGACGATGTTGGTATTGCCGGTATCCAGTGCCAGGATCATTTCAGTTGCCTCCTTTGAAAACTAAACGCAGCGCTTTGACGATCGCGCCGGACAGGATGCCTGCCACGATCGCTTCCAGAACACCGTTGACCGCGATGACGCTCATGATGGCGGCAAACAGGGCAGAGTAGGAGATGCCGACCGCCTCTGCATACGCATGTCCGAATAAGATGTAGATCAAGCCCATGACGAGGATCGTGTTGGTCATGGAACCGGCTACACCGCTGACGAACAGGGCAATGCTGTCCGTACCCTTTTTGCCTTTGAACAGGCCTTTGAGCGCCTGGTAGACGTACCAGGGAACGATGCCCACCAAAATACGGGGAATGAAGCAGATGATCAGGCTCCACAGCGGGCCGAGGGGGGTTACGCCGGAAGAAAGAAAAGGTGAAAAGATGAAGGACGTCAGCGCCGGCGACGTGGTGGCCATGATCATGCTCGTAAGACCAAATAAAAAGCCCAGAACAGCGCCGCGTTTCGGACCCAGGATGAGGGAGCCGATGATGACCGGTACATGGATGATGGTCGCGTTGATCACGCCCAATGGAATGTAGCCGAGCGACGGTGTGAAGGCCAGCAAGAAGATGATGGCGCCGAGCAGCGCCGTCTGTACAAGGCCGAGTGTCCGGCTCTTATCAGATGTGAGATCCATATGCAATTGTTCCTTTCATATGACAAGCTGGTGTTCCATGACGGATACACCGCAGCCTTATTATAATCTTCCCGGCAAGCCTTGTCAATCTGTGCAATATGACAGGAAAATCGATTGAAAACGGTACTCGGTTTTGGTATAATCAAGCCAAATATCCTAATTTACGGAAAGAGGTGCTTTACCATGCAATTCGGTCATTTTGATGACACACGGAAAGAGTATGTGATCACGACGCCCAAAACGCCGCTGCCCTGGATCAATTATCTGGGATCAGAGGATTTCTTTGGATTGATCTCCAATACTGCCGGCGGATATACGTTCTATAAAGATGCAAAGCTGCTGCGCATCACCCGTTATCGGTACAATAATACGCCTTTGGATAACGGCGGGCGGTATTATTATATCAAGGATGACGGCGTCATCTGGAATCCGGGCTGGCAGCCCACGCAGACGGAACTGGATGAGTATACCTGCCGTCATGGCCTGGGCTACACCGTCATCACGGGCAAGAAGAACGGCCTGAAAGCACAGATGGAAGCTTTCGTACCGGTGCATGACGCCTGCGAGATCCACCGCATCACGCTGACCAACGAGAGCGAAGCCGAGAAGAACGTCGATTTGTTCAGCTTCATCGAGTTCTGCCTGTGGAACGCGCAGGATGACCAGACGAATTTCCAGCGCAACTTCTCCACCGGCGAGGTCGAAGTCATCGGGAGCACCATTTATCATAAAACGGAGTATCGGGAACGCCGCAATCATTTCGCGGTATACTCTGTGAATAAAGAGATCGAAGGATTCGATACCAGCCGCGACGCGTTCATCGGCCAGTACAACGGTTTCCATGATCCGGAAGCGGTGATCGAAGGCAAGTCCCGCAATTCCGTGGCCCATGGCTGGGCGCCGATCGGTTCTCATCATCTGAAGGCGCAGCTGGCGCCTGGAGCCTCCGAAAGCTATATCTTCGTGCTGGGCTACTGCGAGAACCCGCGGGATCAGAAATTCGTGGCACCGAACGTCATCAACAAGAAACCGGCGGATGAACTGCTGGCAAAATATCAGACAGACGCGCAGGTTGACGAGGCGCTGGATGCTCTGCATGCCTACTGGGAGAACCTGCTGTCCACCTATTCCGTCAAAACGGCGGATGAGAAGCTCAATCGACTGGTCAATGTGTGGAACCAGTACCAGTGCATGGTCACCTTCAATATGAGCCGCAGTGCCAGCTACTATGAAAGCGGTATGGGCCGCGGCATGGGCTTCCGTGATTCCTGCCAGGATCTGCTGGGCTTCGTGCACCTCATCCCGGAGCGCGCGCGTGAGCGTATCATCGATATCGCCAACACGCAGTTCGAGGATGGCAGCACCTATCATCAGTATCAGCCGCTGACCAAGAAGGGCAATGCGGACATCGGCGGCGGTTTCAACGACGACCCGCTGTGGCTGATCGCCGGCACCAGCGCTTACATCCGTGAGACCGGGGATTTCTCCATCCTGGATGAGCCCTGCGCTTTCGACAGTGACTTCTCCAAGGCAGTGCCGCTGATGGAGCATCTGCGCCGCAGCTTCGGTTTCACCACGAAGACCCGTGGCCCGCACAACCTGCCGCTGATCGGCCGTGCGGACTGGAACGACTGCCTGAACCTGAACTGCTTCTCCGAAGAACCGGGCGAATGCTTCCAGACCTTCGGACCGTCTGAGGGGCCGGTGGCGGAGTCCGTCTTCATCGCCGGTATGTACGTCAAATATGGTAATGAATACGCGGATCTGTGCGAGGCCAAAGGCCTGACTGAAGAAGCAGCCGATGTGCGTGCTAAGGTCGCGAAGATGGTCGACGTGATCGAGGATGCCGGATGGGATGGAGAATGGTTCGTCCGTGCGTATGACGCCTTCAGCAATCCCGTCGGCAGCAAAGTCTGCGAAGAAGGTCAGATCTTCATCGAGCCGCAGGGCATGTGCGTCATGGCTGGCGTCGGCCTGGAGAACGGTAAGGCTGCGCAGGCCTTGAAGAGCGTCGAAGAGCGCCTGGATTCCAAGTTCGGTATCGTGCTGCTGCAGCCTGCATACACCAAGTATCATGTGGAACTGGGTGAGATCTCCTCTTATCCGCCCGGATATAAAGAAAACGCCGGTATCTTCTGCCATAACAATCCGTGGATCGTCTGCGCCGAGACGCAGCTGGGCCATGGTGACCGTGCTTTCGAAGTCTTCCGCAAGACCTGCCCGGTCTATCTGGAGGAGATCAGTGAAGTGCATCGTACCGAGCCCTATGTCTATTGCCAGATGGTCGCCGGCAAAGATGCGCCGACTTTCGGTGAAGGTAAGAACAGCTGGCTGACCGGTACCGCTGCATGGACCTTTACGGCCATCAGCCAGTACATCCTGGGCATCCAGCCGACACTGGCCGGTCTGAAGGTAGATCCCTGCATCCCGGCCGATATGGACGGCTTCACTCTGAACCGTAAATACCGCGGTGTGGAGTACAAGATCACCGTAGACAACAGCGCGCACGCACAGAAGGGCGTCGCTGAGATGTACGTGAATGGCAACAAGATCGAAGGAAATGTGATCCCGCCGGTGGAAGGAACGACGGCGGAGGTCAAAGTCGTCATGGGGTGAAATGGAGGATAAAGTCAAGATCCTGCTGGTACAGACAGCAAATATGAATTTCGGCGACGAAGTGATCGGCGCCAACAATGACTTCCTGCTGAGAAAGGCCATGGGATCCAGACCGTGTGATATACTGCACTACAGCATCTCGTCCAGAGATACGGGACAGTTGAAATATGTCGATGCGGTGGTGTTTGCCGGCGGCATTCTGAAAGCCACCAACGAAAAGTTCTGGATCTATATCCCGGAATTGATACAGGAAGCACAGAAACTGGGTGTACCTGTCTTCTTGAACGGGATCGGGGTAGAGCCCGTCATCCCGGGGGATGAGCGGAGCGAGGCCTTGAAAGAAGCAGTGAATCTGCCTGTCGTGAAGGGCATCAGCGTGCGCGACGACCTGGACCTGCTGAAAAGTGATTATATGGCAGATCCGAACATACCGCTGTACCGGGTGACCGATTCCGCGGTCTGGAGCCGGTGGGCATATGGCATCAAGGTAGATAAGGCGCTGAAGCAGAGCAGACGCCAGATCGGGGTGGGCATCGTCAGAGAGCGTTTGTTTGCTGATTATGGCCATCCGGAAATGACACGCGATCAACAGATCGCCTTTTGGACGGGGGTCGTCCGGGAACTGGAACAAAGAGGGCTGCCCTGGGTGCTGTTCACCAATGGTGACCGCAATGATGAGATCTTCGCGGATGAGATCCTTGAGATGATCGGGCATGGAGAAAAGCTGCCGACACCGCGGAACGCGGACGAACTTGTCACGCGGATCTCGCGGATGCGCGGGGTGATCGCCGGGCGCATGCATTCCAATATCATCGCATATGCGCTGGGCGTGCCCAGTGTCGGCTTTGTCTGGAACCGGAAACTGCGGTTCTGGAGCGAAAGGATCGGCTGTCCGGAACGGTTCTTCTCTGTGGAGGAGATGGATCCGCAAAGAATGGTCGAAGTCCTGGAGCAGGCGCTGGATCGTTCCATGCGAGTCCCCTTAAGCATTCGGATGCCATCCTACCGCGCGGTCAGAAAATTTGTCAAAAAATGGTGCAACGTCCGCCCGGATCGGGTCACTGTCGAAGATATCGACTGGAGCAAGCATCTGGTCGCGGTAGGTCTGGGCGGGCTGGAATTAAGATATCCGGCGACGCATTCTTTGGAAGCGCTTACACATGCGCTGGATGCCGGATACCGAAACCTGCATGTGGATGTGCGATTGACCAGTGACATGGTCCCGGTCTGCATCACCCGCTGGCACGAGGAGACCTTCGACCATCTGAATATCCCCACTGAAAAAGAAGGATACCAGGAAGCTTTGCCATTCGACACGTTTTCTCACGCCAAATGGTATTAGCGGTTCCCGACCCTTGCGTTCGAGGACTTTGCGAAAGCCGTTGCCGCATCTCCTAAGAACAAGGGGCTGAAGTTCTTTTTGGGGGTCGGTAAGCCGTCCGAGGAAAAGTTTCAGCTGCTCCTGGATTGTCTGCAGCGGCAGTTCGATGCCGGCCTGCTTGATCTGAAGCAGATCATCCTGCGGGTGGAACGGCGCGCCGATGCGTTGAAAGCGCGGGAAGTGATCCCGGGTCTGGCGCTGATGTATCATCTCGCGCCTAAGGTGGACACGCCCTGGGAGGAGAAGTGTGCGAAGGACCTGGCCTGGTGTAAAAAGAATAAGATCCGGTTCGTCAGCATGAATGTGCGGAATTATGAAGGAGAGATCCCGGAACTGGTCCGTACGTATCCTGCGCGGTTGTATATCTTCACATATGTGAAAACGGAGCGTATGGAAGAAGCGATCCGCGACGGTGTACCTATGGTCGGTTCACGGTATTATGATGTAGCTTATATGAACAGGCTTACGAAACAGTGAGTAAAGGAGAATCATCATGGAATATCCTCAGTTTCCAAGGACGACAGTTGGCGGCGAGTCCGTATCCCGCCTCATCATGGGCAGCAACTGGCTCCTGGGCTGGAGCCACACCAGCGTATCCGCTGACCAAATGATCAAACGCCGTTATGACAGTGCGGAGAAATTCAAGCCGGTCCTGGAGACCTACCTGAAATATGGCATCGATACCATCATGGCGCCGTTCGTTGCTTCACCGGATCTGGTACGTGCCATCAAAGATACGGAGCAGAAATGTGGCCGCAGGATCATTATGGTGGATACCCCGTTTCTGAACATGGACGACACGCCGGAAGGGCGTAAAGAAGCAGAACTGGCAGTTAAAGCTTCCAAAGAGATCGGTTCCACCTTCTGCCTGATCCACCATGCCTGTGCTGAGCAGCTCGTCAACAAGAATCTGCATCAGATCGTCCGTCTGGACGACTATACGAAGATGATCCGCGACGCAGGCCTGATCCCTGGCCTGTCCGCCCACATGCCGGAGATGATCGTCTATTCTGACGCCAACGGCTATGATGTGGAGACCTACATCCAGATCTTCAACTGCATGGGCTTCCTGATGCAGATCGAGATCGAGACCGTCGCGTCCATCATCCATAACGCTAAGAAACCGGTCATGACCATCAAGCCGATGGCCGCCGGCCGTACAACACCGTACGTTGGACTGACCTTCTCCTGGAACGCGATCCGCGACAAGGATATGGTCACCGTCGGCGCGTTTTCCCCGGATGAAGCGGAAGAGGATATCGAGATCTCCTTCGCGGCACTCGAGCATCGCTTCCCCAACCTGGAAAAACGTTCCAGTCCGGTCCAGAACCAGGATGCATTCGGAGATAAATAAGAAAGGGTAAAACCTATGTTCACCGGAAAAACGATCCTCATCGGAGTGACCGGCGGGATCGCCGCGTACAAGATCCCGAATTTAGTCAGTATGCTGGTCAAACAGCATGCTGACGTGCACGTGATCTTAACGAAGAACGCGACGGAATTCATCCCGCCGATCCCTTTTGAGAGCCTGACAAAGAACAAGTGTCTGATCGATACGTTCGATCGGAATTTCACCATGGACGTGGAGCATGTTTCGCTGGGCAAAAAGGCGGACGCCGTCCTGATCGCGCCTGCAACGGCGAATATCATCGGTAAGATCGCCCACGGTATCGCGGACGATATGCTGTCGACCACCGTTCTAGCCTGCCGTTGTCCGATGCTCATCAGCCCGACCATGAACACGCGCATGTATGAGAACCCGGTGGTGCAGGATAATATGAAGATCCTGCAGAAGTACGGGTGGACCGTCATCGGCGCGGAGACCGGACACCTGGCCTGCGGTGATGATGGTGCCGGCAAGATGCCGGAGCCTGCGGTACTGTTCGAGTATCTGGAGCAGGCCATCGCCTGTGCAAAGGATCTGGCAGGCAAAAAAATACTGGTCACCGCCGGCCCTACTCAGGAAGCGATCGATCCGGTACGCTATATCACCAATCATTCTTCCGGCAAGATGGGGTACGCGATCGCGAAGGCCGCCATGCTGCGCGGTGCCGACGTGACTTTGGTCAGCGGACCTGTTGCTCTGCAGCCGCCTCGTTTCGTGAAGTTCGTACCGGTCGTTTCCGCGGCGGACATGTACGAAGCGGTAACCACTCATGCAGCGGACGCGGACATCGTGATCAAAGCGGCGGCTGTGGCCGACTATACGCCTGAGACGGTGGCTGACAACAAGATCAAGAAAAAAGATGGCGACATGGCCATCCCGCTGAAGCGTACGCAGGATATCCTGGGCACGCTGGGTGCGAACAAACGCACAGGTCAGTTTTTGTGCGGCTTCTCCATGGAGACGGAGAACCTTGTCGAGAATTCACGTGCTAAGTTGGAGAAAAAGAACCTGGATCTGGTCGCGGCCAATAATGTAAAAGTAGAAGGCGCCGGCTTCCAGGGCGATACCAACGTTCTGACACTGATCACATCGGATGCAGTCAAGGAACTGCCGCTGATGAGCAAAGAACAGGCCGCGCACGAACTGCTGGACGAGATCATGAAGAGAATCGATGGCGAATGAGGCGCTCGAGGGTATCTACATTCAGAACATGACTGCCGCCTTCATAGGTGATCAGAAGCCGGTCGCCCGGGAAATAGCCATCAAAGATGTAACTGTCGATCTTGTTCATCGCTTGCGCGACATAGGAAAGGTCCTGCATCAGACCAAAGTGTTCGAGAATGACGGTCGTTCGCTCGCGCACATCGAGTAAAGTGAAATCCGGGTGGATCCAGCCTAGCCTTTGCAAGTACAAGGGATACTCGTAAAGATAGGGGATGCCAAGGCTGTTCAGTTTGTCGGCGATGATTTTCTCGCTTTTCGAACGAACACGTTCACCATTCTCAGTCATGATGACTGTGGCGCTCTCTGAGAATCCTTTCTTTTCATATACTGTATCCAGAAAAGATCGGATATAAAGTCCATCGGGCAAGACGTAAGGTGTTACGAGAGCCTGGCGTTCTTTGGAGAGTCTCTCGAATGGAAGAGCCAGCGCATGATACATGAGGGAAGCGCTTCTTGTTGTGCCTGAGGACAGTGCTTTATAAAGACTCTCTTTTTGATGAAGGACAGTTCTCAAAAAGGATGTTTCATATTCCTTTTGGGCTAATTCTTTTATAAAATAAAGGTTTTCTTTCTTGATATATCTTCTGCGGGAGCTATCGGCAGCCGGACGGTAATAGTACTGTGATGTATTCCTCCATCTTTGTACTGTCAAATTTCCAGGCGGCCGTGTACTCAATGCTTTTTGAGCCTTTGAGTACAGATCTTCCAGTATGCTGAGTTGCTGCTCGATGGGAAGGTAATAGAGAGACAATAGGGCTCCTTTCTAGCACATGTTCTTTGATGCGAAAAAATGAAACAGCCTGTGATTTTTCATCGGCCACATGTTATTTTGACAATTTGTTGTGCCCAGCCTGTGTTTTCTTCTTGCTGCACATGTTTTTTTCAAGAGAATCAGCGACAGCATGTGATGTTTCTGGAGGAAAGGAGCTAAAAGGACTGAATTTGGTTGAAAACTGTGGTTTTCGAGCAGCTTCTCCGCCTTCAAACACATGCTGAAGACAAAAGCATAGATTTTTACATGTGGTATCGTTTAAAAACACAGTCTGTGAGAAAGAAGAATAAAGTTTAGCATGTGGCATAGTCCGAAAACACATGCTATACTGTTCAACTAGAAGAGTTTGCATGTGCCTCAAAATAAGAATTGCCGAAGAACCATTACCTTCAGAAATTGGACCCAGTATAGTAGAAAAACTTGAAAAAATCAAGATAAATAATAATTATACAAAAAATGTTAAAGCCAAACAATAGTATCATCACGAGTTTTAGAAAGGAACCCTCATCATGGAATGGAGAATCCTGAACGAGCAGATGCTGCATGGCGGAGATTATAACCCGGATCAGTGGCTGGATCGGCCGGACATCCTGGAGAAGGATATCGAGCTGATGAAGCAGTCGCACGTCAATGCTGCGTCCGTGGGTATTTTCGCGTGGGCAGCGCTGGAGCCGGAAGAAGGCAGGTATACCTTTGACTGGCTGGAGAAAGTCATCGACGATCTGTACAACAATGGTATCTACACTGTGTTGGCCACCCCGTCCGGCGCGCGTCCGATCTGGATGGCGAAAAATCATCCGGAAGTGCTGCGTGTGGGACCGGATCTGGTCCGCAATCAGTTTGGCGGACGTCATAACCATTGCTACACTTCTCCGTACTATCGTCAGAAGGTATGGGATATGGACAAGAGACTGTCCGAGAATTTCGGCAAGCATCCGGGCGTCATTTTGTGGCATATCTCCAATGAATTCGGCGGCGAGTGCTACTGCCCGCTGTGCCAGCAGGAATTCCGCAACTGGCTGAGACGGAAATACGGGACGATCGAGAAACTCAATCATCAGTGGTGGACCGCGTTCTGGAGCCATACCTACAATTCCTTCGATCAGATCGAGCCGCCGCTTGTGCGGGGCGAGCATTCCGTGCATGGACTCGTGCTTGACTGGAAGCGTTTCGTGACTGACCGTACGGTGGACTTCTGCGATTGGGAGAAGCAGGCGATCCGTGCCGGCGGGTCTGACGTGCCGGTGACTACCAACCTCATGGGGTTCTATAACGGCCTGAACTATTTCAAATTCAGAGACGTCCTGGACATTGCTTCCTGGGACAACTATCCTTTCTGGCATACCAATCCGGAAGATGAAAGCGACGTTGCGATCACGGCAGCTGCCACCCACGACCTGATGCGCTGCATCAAGCAGGAGCCGTTCCTGCTGATGGAGAGCGTGCCGGGCGTGACGAACTGGCATCCGGTTTGCCGCATGAAGAAGCCGGGCATGCACGAACTGTCCTCACTGCAGGCCGTGGCGCATGGTTCCAATTCTGTGCAGTATTTCCAGTGGCGCAAATCCCGCGGGTCTTCCGAAAAGTTCCACGGGGCGGTCGTCGGTCATGACGGTACGGCCAACACCCGTGTCTTCCGCGAAGTCGCGGCCGTCGGTTCCCGCCTGAAGAAGCTGCCGGAGGTCTGCAAGACCGTCAACCAGCCGGAAGTCGCCATCATCTATGACTGGGAGAACCGTTGGGCGCTGGATCAGATGCAAGGCCTGCTGAACGGCGGCGGCCTGGATGTCAAGAGCCGTCCGGGCGATCCGAAGCAGTATGGTCCGACCGTGCTGGATCATTACTCCGCTTTCTGGCGCATGGGCATCCCGGTGGACATCATCGATATGTCCTGCGATTTCTCGAACTATAAGCTGGTGGTCGCGCCGATGCTGTACATGCAGCGCGAAGGCATCGTCGAGAAGCTGCGCACCTTTGTGGAGAAGGGCGGCACGCTGGTCGGCACCTACTGGAGCGGCCTGGTCAACGAAAACGATCTGTGCTTCCAGAGCTTCGCGCCTTACGGCATGCAGGACGTCTTCGGCCTGTACAGCGAAGAAATCGATGCGCTGTATCCGAACCAGACCAACACCATGAAGATGAACGGCAGCGGCGAAGAATACACACTGCGCGATATGTGCGACGTGGTCCATGTATCCACCGCGCAGGTCCTGGGTACCTATCAGTCTGATTACTACGCAGGTTATCCGGCCCTGACACTGAACTACTTCGGCTTCGGCCAGGCCTATTACCTGTGCGCGCGTGCCGGCCGTGACTTCTACAAGGATTTCTACGAGGAGATCGCGGAGGATCTGCAGCTCGAAAAGGCGCTGGACAATGCGTCCCTGCCGGATGGTGTCACCGCGAATCTGCGCAAGAACGAAGAAGAAGAGATCGCGATCGTGCAGAATTTCAATGCGCATCCGGTCACTGTCAGCCTGGAAAACGCCGTCACCGATATCGAGACCGGTGAATACACGACGCATATCCAATTACCGCCGTACGGCATCCGCTTCCTGCTGAAGGAAGATATCATGTAACAGGAGGAGCTCACCATGAAAAAACGTTTATTAGTCGGTCTTGACGTCGGAACTTCCGGCGCGAAGTGCATCGTCGCGGATGAGGATGGCAAAGTCCTTGCTTCCTCTACCCAGGAGTATCCCTTATATACACCTCGTCCGGGCTGGGCGGAGCAGGATCCCATCGACTGGTGGGACGGCGTGGTGCGCGGTCTGAAAGTCATCCTGCCGCAGGTGCCGAAAGAAGATATCGTCGGCATCAGTTTCTCCGGACAGATGCATGGACTGGTCGCGCTGGACAAAAACTGTGAAGTCATTCGTCCGGCTATGCTGTGGTGCGACCAGCGTACGCAAAAGCAGTGCGACTGGATCACGGAGCAGGCAGGCGGCCTTCAGGGCTTGCTGTCTTATACCAACAACCGCATGCTGACCGGTTACACCGGCGGCAAGATCCTGTGGCTGCGGGATGAGGAGCCGGAGAACTTCGAGAAGATGGTCACTTTCATCTGCCCGAAGGATTACATCCGTTTCAAACTGACAGGCGAGCTGGGCATCGACGTGTCCGATGCGTCCGGCACCGGCTTCTTCAATACGAAAGAGCGTCAGTGGAGCGATGAGCTGATCGCGATCGCGGGCCTGGACCGCAGCATCTTCCCGGAAGCGCATGAATCTACGGAGCTGGCCGGCCATATCACGAAGGAAGCGGCGGAACTTACGGGTCTGCCGGAAGGCCTGAACGTATACTTTGGCGGCGGAGATGCTGTCATCCAGACGACAGGTGCCGGACTGGTCAAGCCGGGCATCATCGGCGTGGTCATCGGTACGTCCGGCAATG
>JAFVHC010000042.1 GCA_017474705.1 Bacillota bacterium | reverse complement strand
GGGACGATCTCGTTCGTGTACATTTCTTTGAATCTATTTGCCATTATCTATGCCTCCCGCTTAGTCGATCGCTTCGCCGGTTTTCTTGGCAAACCGTGTTCTGACAGTAACCTGTTTTCCATCAACAGTCTTGACTTCTTCCTTGATTCCCACACGGGTCGGCTGACCATCATGCAGCAGCATGACGTTGGAAATATGGATCGGCGCTTCCTGATGGATGATACCGGACTGGCCAAGGCCGTTCTGAGAACGTACGTGCTTGGTGGCCATGTTGGCACCTTCGACGATGACGCGCTCGTTCTTGTGGTCGACTACCAGGACCTTGCCTTCTTTGCCTTTATCTTTGCCGGCGATCACACGTACGGTGTCGCCTTTTTTGATTTTCATCTTTGCCATAGCTTACTCCCTCTTACAGTACCTCAGGAGCCAAAGAGAGGATCTTCATGTACTTCTTGGCACGCAGCTCACGGGCTACCGGACCAAAAATACGAGTTCCCTTCGGGTTCTGATCATCATTGATGATGACGGCTGCATTATCGTCGAAGCGAATGTAGGAACCGTCTTTACGGCGTACGGGATAGGTCGTTCTGACGACAACGGCCTTGACAACGTCGCCCTTCTTTACAACGCCGCCTGGTGTTGCATTTTTAACGGCAGCGATAATGACATCACCGACATGTGCATATCTGCGTGTGGAGCCACCCATGACATGGATGCAGAGCAGCTCTTTGGCGCCGGTGTTATCAGCGACTTTCAGTCTGCTTTCAGTCTGTATCATAACGGTAATCCTCCTAAATTATTTCGCTCTCTCAATGATCTCAACGACGCGCCATCTCTTGTCTTTGGACAGCGGACGGGTCTCCATGACACGAACGCGGTCACCGGTATGGCACTCGTTGTTCTCGTCGTGAGCCTTCAGCTTGTAAGTGCTCTTAACGATCTTGCCGTACTTCGGATGCTTTACGTTATCGACTACAGACACGACGATCGTCTTGTCCATCTTATCGCTGGAAACAATACCGACCATTGTTTTTCTCAAATTTCTTTCCATCGTGACCTGCCTCCTTATTCTGCCTTCTGCTTCAATACGGTCTGGATGCGGGCAATGTTCTTGCGCACTTCTTTGATCCGGGCCGTGTTGTTCAACTGGTTGGTGGCATTCTGAAAGCGGAGATTGAAAAGTTCTTTTTTAGCGGAAACCAGTTCCATTTCCAACTGCTCCGAATTCTTGACTTTTAATTCATCTAAATAATTGGACTTTTTCAATTGATTCACCATCCTCTATTCATAAGCCGGATCAGGCTTCCTGGGCATCGAGCTGTGCGTCCAGATCGGCTTTGGAGACGATCTTGCAGCGGACCGGCAGCTTGTGCATAGCCAGACGAAGCGCTTCACGGGCAACATCTTCCGGAACACCGGCGATCTCAAACAGAACGCGGCCCGGCTTGACAACGGCTACCCAATACTCAGGAGTACCTTTACCTTTACCCATTCGGATACCGGCAGGTCTCTGCGTAACCGGCTTGTCGGGGAAGATCTTGATCCATACCTGACCGCCGCGGCGGACGTAACGGGTCATAGCAACACGAGCAGATTCGATCTGTCTGGCATTGATCCATGCGGGATCCTGAGAAACCAGACCATATTCACCATACGTAACGCGGTTGCCGCGCAGGGCCTTGCCGGCCATGTTGCCGCGGAACTGCTTACGATGTTTGACTCTCTTCGGCATTAACATTAGCGGACTCTCCCTTCCTTGTTAGCCTTCGTAGGAAGAACTTCTCCATGATTGATCCAGGTCTTGACACCGATCTTGCCATAAGCGGTGTTCGCTTCTGCGAAACCATAATCGATGTTGGCGCGCAGAGTCTGCAGCGGAATGGTACCGTCGGTGTAAGACTCGGCACGAGCGATCTCAGCACCGCCGAGACGACCGGCACAGGTGGCCTTGATGCCCTTGGCGCCGGCGCGCATGGTGCGGCCCATGGCCTGCTTCATGGCACGACGGAAGGATACGCGGTTCTCCAGCTGACCGGCGATGTTTTCCGCAACCAGCTGTGCATCCAGTTCAGGACGCTTTACTTCCATGATGTTCAGAGATACCTTCGCGTTGGTCAGGGCCTGGACCTTGGCCTTGAGGATCTCGATGGCAGCGCCGCCCTTACCGATGACAACGCCCGGCTTTGCGGTGAAGATCGTGATCTTGATGCGGCTGACCGCGCGCTCGATATCGACGCGGGAGATGCCGGCTGCATACAGGTTCTCTTTCAGATAATTACGGATCTTATGATCTTCGACCAGAGTGTCGCCGAAGCTCTTGCTGTCAGCGAACCACTTGGAATCCCAATCTTTAATAACTCCAACACGGAAACCGTGCGGATTAACCTTCTGACCCATGAACTTCCTCCTTATCTCTCGTTCAGAATAATCGTGATATGGCTGGTCTTTTTCAAGATGCGGTCCGCGCGGCCCTGGGCTCTCGGAACGATCCGCTTCAGGGTCGTGCCCTGATTAGCAAAAGCTTCCTGCACATACAGTTTGGAAACATCGATATCCATATCACGCTCGGTCGCCGCGTACTCCGCGTTCGCAACTGCGGAATCCAGCACCTTGCTGATGATGCGGGCGCCTTCACGGGGCGTAGCTGCCAGGATCGCAGCTGCCGTCGCGACGTCTTTACCCTTTATGGTATCCAGAACGATCTTAGCCTTCAGAGGATTGATCCGTGCATAGGTGACCTTCGCTCTGGGTCTGGTGTCTTTCTGAGCATTACGCTCTCTCTTAAATTGACTTCTTGACTGAGCCATGTTCTATGTCCTCCTTAACCTTAACGCTTACCCTTCTTCTCGTCCTTACCATGACCGCGATAGGTACGCGTCAGGACGAACTCGCCCAGCTTATGGCCGACCATGTCTTCAGTGACATAGACCGGAACATGCTTTCTTCCATCATGTACGGCAAAGGTATGACCGACAAAGGACGGGAAAATGGTGGAACGGCGGGACCAGGTCCTGATGACCGCTTTATCACCGGACGCGTTCATAGCGTCAACTTTTTTCAATAAATGCTCATCCGCGAACGGACCCTTTTTTAAGGAACGTGCCATTTATGATGTCCTCCTTATTACTTCTTGTTCATCGCGCGGGAGCGGACGATGTACTTGTTCGAATGCTTATTCTTCTTGCGGGTCTTCATACCCATCGCCGGCTTGCCCCAAGGTGTCATCGGGCTCGGACGGCCGACAGGTGCGCGGCCTTCACCACCACCATGCGGATGGTCATTCGGGTTCATAACGGAACCGCGGACGGTAGGACGGATACCCATGTGACGCTTACGACCGGCTTTACCGATCTTGATCAGTTCGTGATCGCCATTGCCTACGACACCGATGGCCGCGCGGCAGTCGATCGGGACCATGCGCATTTCGCCGGAGGGCAGACGCAGGGTCGCGTATTTACCTTCTTTAGCCATCAGCTGCGCGCCGTTGCCGGCGGAGCGGACCATCTGGGCGCCCTTGCCAGGCAGCAGTTCGATGCAGTGGATGTTCGCGCCGATCGGGATGTTGCGCAGCGGCAGGCAGTTGCCGGTGCGGATCTCAGCCTGCGGACCATTGACGACTGTGTCGCCGTCCTTCAGGCCTTCCGGAGCGATGATGTAACGCTTCTCGCCGTCGGCGTAAGCCAGCAGAGCGATGTTGGCGCTGCGGTTCGGATCATATTCGATGCCGATGACCTTTGCGGGGATACCGTCTTTGTCATTTCTCTTGAAATCGATGATGCGGTAGATGTTCTTGTGGCCGCCGCCATGATGACGAACGGTGATCTTGCCGTAGCTGTTGCGTCCGGCTGTATTCTTACCCCGAACAAGGAGAGATTTTTCCGGCTCTTTCTTGGTGATCTCCGTGAAAGCGGAACCGGTCATATTTCTCCGGGAAGGGGTATATGGCTTGTATGTTTTGATGGCCATGTCTAATTAACTCCTTTGAATTGATTTTTGCGCATCCCAATAGGTGAGTATTTTATCTGAGATGCTTCTTACATACCTTCGAAGAACTCGATGTCCTTGCTATCCTCAGTCAGCGTGACGATGGCTTTCTTGGTCGCCGCAGTACGGCCGACGATGTAGCCTCTTCTTCTCTTCTTGCCCGGTACGTTCAGGGTATTGACCTTCGCGACCTTGGCACCGTCGAACAGTTTCTCGACAGCTTCTTTGATCATAGTCTTGTTGGCATCCGGATGGACCAGGAAGGTGTACTTGCGCTCGGCCATCAGATTCATGCTTTTCTCGGTAATGACGGGCTTTAACAGGACGTCGTAGTATTTAATGTCAGCCATTATGCGAATACCTCCTCAATCTTGGCAACCGCATCCTTGGTCACGACCAGAGTGTCGTACTTCAGAATGTCGTAGGTATTGATCATTTCGGCACGCTCGGTCTTGATGCCCGGCAGGTTGCGGGCGGACAGGATGACGTTCTTGTTGTTGTCACCGTCCATAACGACCAGTGCGTTCTCAACTTTCAGGTTTTCCAGAACCTTCTTCATGGCTTTCGTCTTGATCTCGTTCAGCTCGAGGTTCTCGAGGACCACGATCTTCTGATCCTGGACCTTGGAGCTCAGCGCGGACTTAAGAGCCAGACGGCGGACCTTTTTATTGACTTTAACGGAGTAGTCACGGGGCTTCGGTGCGAATACAACGCCACCGCCGACCCACTGCGGAGCACGGATGCTTCCCTGACGGGCATGTCCTGTGCCCTTCTGTCTCCAGGGTTTGCGGCCGCCTCCTCTTACTCTGCGCGGGTCAAGGCGCTCTGAGTACCCTGACGAAGCTTGGCAAGGTGCGCTACCACTACTTCATGCATCACTGGGATGTTGACTTCTACGCCGAAGATCTGATCGTTCAGTTCGATCTGTCCATTCTCGGCGCCGTCCATGGTATAAACAGCTACTTTCGCCATTTCATAACCTCCAAAATATTCTCTCTTGTTTTATGTAAAGCCCGGATGATCAGGCTTTTACGCTGTTGACGATGGTGACTAAGGACTTCTTCGGACCCGGGACGGAACCCTTGATCAGGATCAGGTTCTGCTCCGCATCAGCGCGGACGACTTCCAGATTCTGAACGGTGGTCGCGACGTTGCCCATGTGGCCGGGCAGCTTCTTTCCCTTGAAAACACGTCCGGGAGAGGTAGCAGCGCCCATGGAACCGGCATGACGATGATATTTGGAACCGTGCTCCATCGGTCCGCGGGACAGGCCGTAACGGTGGATGGCACCCTGGTAGCCTTTACCCTTGGATGTACCGCTGACATCGACCTTGTCGCCGGCAGCGAACATGTCGGCCTTGATCTCCTGACCGACTACATAACTTTCGGCATCGTCCAGACGGAACTCGCGGACGAAACGCTTGACTTCCACACCAGCCTTGGCGAAATGGCCTTTTTCCGGCTTGTTGACCAGCTTCTCGCGGATCTCACCGAAACCGACCTGAACGGCACTGTAGCCGTCGTGCTCTACGGTCTTGACCTGAGTTACTACGCACGGACCTGCTTCAAGGACTGTTACCGGGATCATTTCTCCGGTCTGCTGATCGAAGATCTGCGTCATACCGATCTTCTTTGCAAGGATTGCTTTCTGCATTGTTTCAATGCTCCTTCTAATAATCTACAGCGGCACGGGCCAGCCGTGCATTCTAGGTCATTAGCGCCCGGGACAGCTGTGGATCTCCCGGACTCTCTGCCAGCGGAACCTTTCAGGCTCTTAGCAGCATTGAGCTATGTCAATTTGAATAACCTTTGAATTGGATCTTTGGCTCGTTCAGACAATTTCTGATGTTTGGGATCAGTTCTTAGCTTCGACCTTGATGTCGACACCGGCCGGCAGTTCCAGCTCCATCAGCGCGTCGATGGTCTTGTTTGTGGGATTCAGAATGTCGATGAGACGCTTGTGGGTGCGCTGCTCGAACTGTTCGCGGGCATCCTTGTACTTGTGGACAGCACGCAGGATGGTAACGACTTCCTTGTGGGTAGGCATCGGGATCGGGCCGCTTACCTGAGCGTTGGTACGCTTCGCAGCTTCCACGATCTTCTGCGCGGACTGGTCGATCAGCTGATGATCATAAGCCTTCAAAGTGATTCTGATTTTCTGATTTGCCATAAAAATAAGCCTCCTATTCGTACTTGTTTGTGACATCTGCAAGGGCGTTTTTCCTTTGTTACAGCCCTTCAAGTAAGTACGACTTTCGGCTGTACACTCGCCCGTGCGTGTCATCCCTCTGAACAAGCCAAAACAGAGACTTTTTACGCACTTTTCGATTGTTGTACAGGACCTTGTCGTCAGTTTCTTGAACTTGACATTCACTCCCCGTGAATTACCAGCTTGAGAGCCCGAATGGGCAGACTTCTGCAACCTCCCGGATCATCGCTATCAATGTCACAGCCTCACTATTATACGTGAAAACCCCTCAAATTGCAAGAAAATGAGGGGTTTTCAACGGTTTTTTGCATGTAGAAATTTAAAGAATTTTGAGCGGATATTTTATGCATGTTGCACATTATGGGATTACTTTTTGGCCTCAAAATATGATACGAGATTCCTTTTGGGAACACATTATGGTATGATCCGCCGTTCCACGAGCAGTTTCCCGATCGGCCCGGCGTAGCGATCCATCAGATGGTCGTATTCTTCAGGCTCCACAGGATCGTCAAAACCCATGATATCGTACACGACACCGGCTTCTTTGATGTGGTACGGCAGATCCTTCAATCCGCAGGAAAGATAGAAGTCATGTCTGCGCAGACGCTCTTCATAGTTATCTGCCGCCGGATCCAGCATCTCACGCGCCAGAAACAGTTTTTGCCCAGCATACCGCTGCTGCAGTGCTCTGAGCACCTTGTGGCCATGCCCTCTGCCCCGCTGCGCCTCATCGATCGCAAGGAAAAACAGATAGGCTAAGGTCTCATCCTTGACCAGACAGGCAAAGCCGATCCATTCCACATCGTTTGAGATGCTCCAAAGATCCACAAAGGATCTCTTTGCTTTCCTGATGAAGATATTCCATGGGACGAGTTCATCTTCCGGAAACGCGCGGTGATATAAGTTTCGGATCAGATCGGCATCGGCCTCGGATCCGTTTTGGATCCTATGGAAATACAATGACATGATCACTCACCTCACAGGATCCGTACCAGCCACGGGATCACGTACGTGGCGACACTCATGATCGTTGCCGCAAGCAGGATCCCAAGGATGACCGCAGGGAACGCTTTCCGGAAGCGCAGTCCCATGAGCGCGGCTGCCAGTGACCCTGTCCAGCCGCCGGTGCCTGGCAGCGGGATGCCAACGAACAGCACAAGCCCCCAGAATTCGTACTTCTCGATCCGTTCCCGTTGCCCCATCGCCCGCTTCTCCAGCTTTTCTACGATCGGCCGGAACATCTTCGTCTTCTTAAGCAGTTCGAAGATCTTGTCGATGAGCAGAAGAACGAAGGGCATGGGCAGCATATTGCCCAGGATGCAGAACGCAAGCGCACGCAGCCAGGACAGCTTGAACAGAGCCGCCGCGATCATACCGCCGCGCAGTTCAAGAATGGGGACCATGGAAATGATGAAACACACGATATCCTTCGGGATCCCCGTCAACGTATCGACGAACCATTGTACAAGTGACTGAACCAAAAGAGCCTCCTCTGATCGATCGAACAAGGGCAGACATATCGATCTCCCATTCGATCACATGCCGGATTCCCATCTGGGATCCTTCAGCATGTGTTTATCTCTGCTCCCACATGCCGAAAGAAAAAGAAAACCACGCAGCATGTGAGTTTTACCATTCATTACATGCCGAAAGCATTCCTAATGTTCTCCAGCATGTAAAATCTAAATCATAAACTCAAATATGATCCCGATCATGTCCTCGATCCGCCATGCAAACGCATAAAACACAGGCAGAGGCAAGGCGCTTCATCTTTCTGCATGTGGTACCTGCTGAAAACACAGGCTGATAGAACAAAAGCTGTTTACAGCATGTGAAAGATGTCTGGATCTCTGATCTTCGATCGGTGCCTGATAGAAAAACAAAAAGGGTCCCAACGTCTGGGACCCTTGATTGTCATTGGGTAATAAATTACTCTTCGATCGCGGTAACGGAACCAGCACCAACGGTACGGCCGCCTTCACGGATAGCGAAGCGCAGACCCTGCTCCATAGCAACGGGGTAGATCAGCTCGATGCCCATCTCAACGTTGTCGCCAGGCATGCACATCTCAACGCCTTCCGGCAGAGTGATAACGCCGGTAACGTCGGTGGTGCGGAAATAGAACTGCGGACGATAGTTGGTCAGGAACGGAGTATGACGACCACCTTCATCTTTGGTCAGAACGTAGACCTGACCCTTGAACTTGGTGTGCGGGGTGATGGTGCCGGGCTTTGCCAGAACCTGTCCACGCTGGATCTCAGTTCTCTGGATACCACGCAGCAGAGCGCCGATGTTGTCACTAGCCTGAGCTTCGTCAAGCAGCTTATGGAACATTTCAACGCCGGTAACGACGTAGGTCTTGGTCTCGAAGGACAGACCGACCAGTTCGACCTGATCAGAAACATGCAGAACGCCACGCTCGACACGGCCGGTAGCAACAGTACCACGACCAGT
>JAFVHC010000041.1 GCA_017474705.1 Bacillota bacterium | reverse complement strand
CCTGGGCTTCCTGCTGCCCATCGTCGGCCTGATCCTGGCCGGGATCTTCCGCAGCAAGAACTACATCCGGAACTACAAACAGTGCAAGAAGGGCGCTATCGTATCGCTGATCATTTTGGCGGTCATCATAGTCATATTCTTGATAGCACTGTTCATATCGGCGCACTTCTAAATGCGTACACACTTAAAACGGCAGAGGCTGGACCCAAGTCTCTGCCGTCTTTTTTTGGATATATATGGCATGACCTGCTTTTTTATGGTATGATATATTTTAGAATAGAATGCACTTTTATATCAAAACATAGGAGGAACATCATGAAACATATCAAGATCGGTTATGCGCCGACCCGGCGCAGCATTTTCAGCGCACCGGATGCCATCAAATACAGAGGTCTGACAGCGGACCGCCTGCGCGAACTGGGCATCGACTTTGTCGATATCGATGATATCAACGAAGAAGGCCTGTTGTATGATGAAAACGACCGTCTGAAGATCCTGGAGAAATTCAAGGCGGAGCAGGTCGATGGTCTGTTCCTGCCGCACTGCAACTTCGGTACGGAATATCTTTGCGCGCGTCTGGCGAAAGATCTGGGTGTGCCGGTCCTCCTGTGGGGCCCGTTGGATGAGCGCCCGGAGCCGAGCGGTGTCCGCCTGCGCGATACGCAGTGCGGTCTGTTCGCCACGGGTAAGGTACTGCGCCGCTTCGGCGTCCCCTTCACCTACATGACCAACTGCCGCCTGAACGACCCGGTCTTCGAACGGGGTTTAAGAGACTTCCTGGCAGTCTGCAACGTAGTCAAGACTTTCAAGCACATCCGCATCCTGCAGATGGGTCCGCGTCCCTTCGACTTCTGGTCCACCATGTGCAATGAAGGTGAACTGCTGGAGAAATTCGGTGTCGAGCTTTCTCCGATCCCACTGCCGGAGCTGACGGCTGAGGTCAAAAAGGCCATCGCGGACGGTGACGAGGTCGCGGAGACCATGCGTTACTGCCGTGAGAACATGGACATCAAGGTGTCCGATGAGCAGCTGACCAATGTGGCGGGCCTCGCGGTCGCCATGGAACGGCTGATCAAGAAATACAAGTGCAACGCCGGTGCGATCCAGTGCTGGAACGCACTGCAGGACGAACTGGGCATCATGCCCTGCGCAGCAAATGCACTGCTGAACGATAAGGGTATTCCGATCGTCTGCGAAACCGACATCCACGGCGCGATCACAGCTTTGATGGTCGAAGCGGCCACCCTGGACGATACCCGCAGCTTCTTCGCGGACTGGACCATCCGCCATCCGGACATCGAGAATGGCGAACTGCTGCAGCACTGCGGTCCGTGGCCGCTGAGCGTAGCCGGATGCAAACCCTGCATCACCTATCCGCTGGCCTTCGATTATCCCGGTGCCATCACCGCGGAAGCGAAGCATGGTGACCTGACCCTGGCCCGCTTCGATGGTGATAACGGGGAATACAGCCTGCTGCTGGGCAACGCCAAAGGCGTTGACGGCCCGGTCGGCATGGGCACATACATCTGGGTCGAAGTCGAGAACATCAAGCGGCTGGAAGCTAAGGTCGTTGAAGGACCGTACATCCATCACTGTGTCGGTATCCACAAGGACGTCGTTCCTGTGCTGTACGAAGCCTGCAAGTACATCGGCATCAAGCCGGATCTGTACGACCCGATCGAAGAAGACGTGAAGGCATATCTGCGTGGGGAATAAGAACCATCACAATATTGTACAAATATGATTCTTGAGGTTCTTATGGAATTTTCCTGAGGAGAATTCCGGATGGCTGCAGAAGTACACTGGGAGATTACCTGGTCAGGCAATGGAATCATAAATTATCAGGTAAAAAATAAAAGGCTACCTGGTAAACGAGAATCAATGGCTTGTATCAGGTAATTTTCGGAGGAAAATACTGAAAATGCTGTGCTTATTACCTGATATAAAATGGAATCTCGGAATTACAAGGTAAAAAATCAAAAACAGAGCGAAAAATTACCTGGTAATTCTGATCGCTTGAAAAATATCAGGTAGCGATCGAAAAATTACAGTATTTCGAAAAGAAAGTTTGATTTACCATGTAAAAACGTCGAGAGCGGCGT
Organism: Bacillota bacterium; assembly: GCA_017474705.1. Lineage (GTDB taxonomy): Bacteria > Bacillota > Clostridia > Lachnospirales > Bianqueaceae > RUG159. Next base: position 1,416 of record JAFVHC010000041.1, on the reverse strand, counting down.
GTCAGATATCTGAGAGTATGTAGCCAAAACAGCATGCAGAACATCTGGAAATGCTAGCGGTGTATGAATCACAATGGAAGATAAGGAGGATCGCGGACTCATGGATGTAAAAGAACTGGAGCGTTTGAGCTGGGACTTGCGGCAGAACGTTCTGGATATCATCATGGCTGGCGGCGGTGGCCACATCGGGGGCGATATGAGCCTGATGAACGCGCTGCTGGTCTTGTATAAGAATCATTTGAACATCACTCCGGAGACGGTGGAGGATCCGGATCGTGATCGTTTTGTCCTGAGCAAGGGACATTCGGTGGAGACCTACTATGCTGTGCTGGCGGACTGTGGCTTCCTGGATCTGGATGATGTGAAAGCTCGTTTCTCGAAATTCGGGTCCCCCTATATCGGGCATCCGAACAACAAGCTGCCCGGTATCGAGATGAATTCCGGATCGCTGGGACATGGTCTGCCGGTATGTGTGGGCATGGCCCTGGCCGGCAAGCGTGATGGACGAGACTATCGTGTCTACACCATCATGGGTGACGGCGAGATCGCTGAAGGATCGGTCTGGGAAGGGGCTATGGCGGCAGGACATTTCCAACTGGACAATCTGTGCGCAGTGGTCGACCGTAATGGTCTGCAGATCTCCGGCAGCACGGAGGATGTCATGCATCATGAGCCGCTGGCGGACCGTTTCGCGAGCTTTGGCTGGTATGTGCTTGAAGTCAATGGCGACAGCATCGAGGAGCTGGATCAAGCTTTCGCGAAAGCGAAGACGCTGAAGGGCAAGCCTACGGTCATCATTTCCCATACCACGAAGGGCTATGGCAGCGCCATCATGGAAAATAAGGCCGGTTGGCATCACCATTTGCCCAATGCTGAAGAATATGAAGTCATCAAGGCGGATTTTGCCGCGAGAAAGGCAGGTGTCTGATATGGCAAACAAGATCCCGAATCGTCAGGCGATCTGCGAGACTTTGATGGAAGCGGCCAAGGCTGACAAGGATGTTTTCGTGCTGTGCAGTGACAGTCGCGGCAGTGCGTCTTTGACGCCGTTTGCCAACGCTTTCCCGGAGCAGTTCGTGGAAGTGGGCATCGCCGAGCAGAATCTGGTCAGCATCGCGGCAGGCCTCGCATCCTGTGGGAAAAAGGCTTACGCGGCCTCTCCGGCCTGCTTTGTGAGCACCCGCAGCTATGAGCAGGCTAAGATCGACGTGGCCTATTCCAACACCAACGTCAAACTGATCGGTATTTCCGGCGGTATCAGCTACGGAGCGCTGGGCATGAGCCATCACAGCGCGCAGGATTTTGCTGCTATGGCGGCGATCCCCAACATGCGGGTCTATTGCCCGAGCGATCGTTTCCAGACCCGGAAGCTGATCGAGGCGCTGCTTAAGGATCAGAAGCCTGCCTACATCCGGG